>NZ_JBOHCV010000606.1:0-17836 GCF_050698815.1 Streptomyces sp. | reverse complement strand
TACGCACACATCGACGAGCGCTTGCGTGCCTTCATCGAGGAACAGCCCGTCTTCTTCACGGCGACCGCCCCACTGGCCGGCGACGGCCACGTGAACGTCTCGCCGAAGGGGCTCGCCGGATCGTTCGCCGTGCTCGACGACCGGACGGTCGGCTACCTCGACCTCGGCGGCAGCGGCGCCGAGACCATCGCCCATCTGCGGGAGAACGGCCGGGTCACCCTGATGTGGTGCGCGTTCGACGGACCGCCCCGCATCCTGCGCATCCACGGACGAGGCACCCCCGTCTTCCGTGACGACCCCCGATGGGACACGCTGCTGCCGCACTTCGCCGAGGAGATGCGCCGGCGTACGGACCTGCGGGCAGTCATTTCAGTGACCGCGATCCGCATCAGCGACACCTGCGGCTTCGCGGTGCCGTTCATGGAGCACCGTGGAGAGCGCCCTCTGCACACCGAGCGCTTCGCCCGCGAGACGGCGGCTTCCTTCGCCGCGTACTGCGAGAACAAGGAACACGTCGGAGTCAGCCTCGACGGACTGCCCGGGCTGCCGCTGCCCCTGCCGCCGCGTACCAGCTGACATCGGGTGGCGGGGACGCAGGTGCCGGAGCACATGGCACAGTCGGAACGCCGAGAACCGCCTCCCGCCCGCATCGCACCCCCGGACCGACCACCCTCAGGAGCCACAGCATGAGCGCCACCGCACAGATCGGCGTCACCGGCCTCGCCGTCATGGGCCGCAACCTCGCCCGCAACTTCGCCCGCAACGGATACACGGTCGCGGTGCACAACCGCACCCCTGCCAGGACCCGTGAACTCGTGGCGAACTTCGCCGACGAGGGCACCTTCGTGGCCGCCGAGACGCCGGCGGACTTCGTCGCCGCACTGGAGCGACCCCGGCGGCTGGTCGTCATGGTCAAGGCCGGCGACCCGACCGACGCCGTCATCGACGAGTTCGCGCCGCTCCTGGAATCCGGTGACGTCATCATCGACGGCGGCAACGCCCACTTCGCCGACACCCGCCGCCGGGAGCACGCACTGCGCGACCGCGGCCTGCACTTCGTCGGCGCCGGCATCTCGGGCGGCGAAGAGGGCGCACTGCACGGCCCGAGCATCATGCCCGGCGGCTCCGCCGAGGCGTACGCGTCGCTCCGGCCGATGCTGGAGAGCATCGCGGCCAAGGCCGAGGACGGCACGCCGTGCACCACCCACGTCGGTCCCGACGGCGCCGGTCACTTCGTGAAGATGGTGCACAACGGCATCGAGTACGCCGACATGCAGCTGATCGGCGAGGCGTACCATCTGCTGCGCGACATCGCCGGCTACAGCCCCGCCCGCATCGCCGACACCTTCCGTGAGTGGAACACCGGCCGGCTGGACTCCTACCTCATCGAGATCACGGCCGAAGTCCTCTCCCACACCGACGCGGCCACCCGCGAGCCCTTCGTCGACGTCGTCGCCGACCGGGCGGAGCAGAAGGGGACCGGCCGCTGGACCGTACAGATCGCACTCGACCTGGGTGTGCCGGTCTCCGGCATCGCGGAGGCCGTCTTCGCCCGCTCCCTGTCCGGTCACACCGACCTGCGCTCGGCCAGCGCACACCTGCCCGGCCCGGACGCACCCGCCCTGGCTCCGGCCGACGCCGAGCGCTTCGCCGAAAAGGTCGAGCAAGCCCTGTACGCCTCGAAGATCACCTCCTACGCGCAGGGCTGGAACATGATCCGCAGCGGCAGCGACGAGCACGGCTGGGGCATCGACCCCGGTGCCGTCGGTGCGATCTGGCGGGCCGGCTGCATCATCCGCGCCGCGTTCCTGGACCGCATCCGCGCCGCGTTCGCCGCCCGGCCCGACCTGCCGACGCTGCTGGCCGACGAACACTTCGGCAAGGAGATCAGCGAGGCCCAGGGCGACTGGCGCTCGGTCGTCTCCACCGCTGTCGGGCACGGCATCCCGGTGCCCGGGTTCTCGGCCGCACTCGCCTCCTACGACGCCCTTCGCTGCGCCCGGCTGCCCGCCTCACTCACCCAGGCGCAGCGTGACTACTTCGGCGCGCACACCTACCGCCGTACGGACCGGGAGGGCACCTTCCACACGCTCTGGGGCGACGACCGCAGCGAGGTCGACGCGGACTGACCCCACCGGCGGTCCGGGGGAGTGGCGCTCCCCGATCCGGGCACCCGACAGGGCGTACAGGCATCTGCCGCTATGTGAGAGCGCTGGAGTTTTCATGCCACTGCAGTCAGGCACGAGGTTCCCGTCCTGCCGGCGGCCCGACCCGGTTCCTCCCAAGCCCACCCCGCCGCCCGGGCCGGGGCCCGGCCCGGCACCCGATCCGGTGCCGGCCCCGACTCCGGGCCCGCCGCCAGGACCGGCGCCCGACCCGATCCCGCAGCCTCCCAGCCCGGGCCCGGACCCGGAGCCCGAGCCGCAGCCGGCACCACCGCCCTTGTGAGGGCCTCGTTCGGGCCACGGGCGTGGCCCGAACGCACCGCCTCTCAGTCCGTCAGACCGGTGACGCGCAGCGTGAGGTTCAGCCGCCCTGACCTCAGGCCGGTCGCCGGATCGCCCGTACCCGCGAAGACCTTCGGCACGCCGTGATACGCGTACCGGGAAGCGCCGCCGAAGACGAACAGGTCACCTGAGGCAAGCTCGATGTCGGTCCAGGGCCTGCCGCGCCCCGCGGCGTTGCCGAAGCGGAACACGCAGGTGTCGCCGATGCTGAGCGAGACGACTGGTGCGCCGGACCTCTCGTCCTTGTCCTGGTGCATGCCCATCTTCGCCTGACCGTCGTAGAAGTTGATCAGCGCCGTGTCGGGGGTGTAGCCGTCGGCCGCGGAGGGGTCCCCGAAAGCGGCGGAATGGGCGCAACGGCCCAGCCGGAGCAGCCAGTCGGGGAAGCCGGCCACACGGCCGCCGTTCACGTCTCCCGCCGTACGGCTGTACCGGTATGGCTGCCAGTGCCAGCCAAGGCACACGGTCTGCACGGACATCACTCCGCCTCGCGGCAGCCTGGTGTGCCGGATCGGAACCGGACCGGCCGCCCAGCCACGGCAGGCGGACACCAGTTGTCGCTGCTGCTCCTGGGTGAGCCAGCCGGGAAGGTGCGCCGCGTCGGGGGCGGGACGGGTCACGGGACGGGGGATCAGCGAATCCACTGCCGGGCCTCCTCTCGCGCCACGCGCCAGTCTGGCACCCGACCTCGACGAGGGCTGGCGGGTTTCGGGCACGGAGGCCGGGCACCAGTAGAAAAACAGCGTGGAGTGCCCCGAGCCACAGTGGGCAGAAGTAGCGGAACACGACGACCGACAAGGGGAGATCATGGAGATCTCAGGCATCATCAGCGCCATCGTGATCGGCATCGTGATCGGCGTGCTGGGACGGCTCATCGTTCCCGGACGTCAGCGTGTCGGACTTCTGCTGACGATTCTCGTCGGCATCGCAGCCGCGCTGGTCGGCTCGGCCATCGCCACATACTTCGACGTGGCCGACACCAAGGGAATCGACTGGGTCGAGTGGCTGATCCAGCTCGCGCTCGCCGCTCTCGGTGTCTCCGCGCTCGACCGCTCGAAGCGGGGGCGCCGGCGCTGACTCCCTCCGCGATTGCGGCGGACCCGGATGCCTCCTGCTGACGAACACCGTCAGCAGGAGGCACCGTTGTGCGGCGGCCCTCATGCCGGCCCGCCCGGGCCCCGTATCCCGCACAGGTGAACAGCTCTACGCTGATGCCGACTTCGACCCCCCCACACACCATCGAGGTATCGGCGCATGCGCAGATCCCGTCTCGCCGCCATGGCGGCAACCGCCCTCGTCACCGCAGCCGCCGTCTACGCTGCTCCGCGCTCAGCTCAGGCCGGCTCCCACGACGCCGTGGCACCCGCCTACGGTGACACCACCACCGTCGGCGTACACAACGCCTACGAGCAGGACAAGTACGGCTACTTCGCCGACGCCCTCGACTCCGGAGCCTCGCTACTCGAGCTCGACGTGTGGACCAACGCCTTCGGCAGCGGCTGGCGGGTCTCGCACAGCAACCCCACCGGGAACGACAACAACTGCGAGAACGCCTCCGCAACCACCGGACTGCGCACCGGAGAACGCGACCAGCGCCTCGACGGCTGCCTGGCCGACATGCGCGCCTGGCACGACGCCCACCCCGGACACCCGCCTGTACTGATCAAGGTCGAGATGAAGGACGGCTTCAACGACAAGGGCGGCCGCGGCCCCGACGAGCTGGACACCCTGCTCAGCGAGCAGTTGGGCGACGCGCTCTTCCGTCCCGCCGACGTCGTCGGCTCACACGCCACTTTGGACGAGGCGGTGGGCACCGAGGGCTGGCCGAGCAGGGAAGCGATGGCGGGGAAGTTCCTCTTCGAACTCATCCCCGGCACCGTCGAGGAGGACAACCCGGCGGACGACCTGTGGACCGACGAGGAGTACGCCACACATCTGAAGGACCTCGCCGCCGGCGGCACCCTCGGCGAAGCAGGCGCCTTCCCCGCCGTGCACGGAGCCGAGGCGGGCGACCCGCGCACGGCACGCTATGAGGAGGCGCTCCGGCCCTGGTTCGTACTCTTCGACGGCGATGCGGCCGCCTACGCGGAGGGGGGCATCGACACCGCCTGGTACCAGGATCGCGGCTACCTGGTCGTGATGACCGACGCGCACAAGGTCGCTCCGGAGATCGACGGCACCAACCCCACCGAGCAGCAGGCCCGCGACCGGGTCACCCGGCTCGCCTCGGCACACGCCAGCTTCGCCACCGCCGACTGGTACCCGCTGCCGTCGGTGCTGTCGATGGTCCTGCCCCGCGGCTGACGTCATCCCCGCCGTCCTCGCGCTGCGCGGTGTCCGTCGGCCGCCTCACCAGCTGCGCAGCGCGAGGACGTCGTCGACCGTGTCGGCCTCGGCGGCGTTCTTCTCCGGGCGGTAGCGCACCACCCGGGCGAAGCGCAGCGTCACCCCGGCAGGGTAGCGGGTGGAGCGCTGCAGCCCGTCGACGGCGATCTCCACCACCAGTTGGGGCCGCACCGTCACCCCCCATGGATGCTCGCTCTCCGCGATCTGCCGCAGCTGTTCGGTCTGCCAGGCAAGCAGCTCGTCCGTGAGCCCCTTGAAGGTCTTCCCGAGCATCGCGAACGAACCGTCGGGCCGCCGTGCGCCCAGATGCAGATTCGACAGCATGCCCGTGCGCCGGCCGTGCCCCCACTCCGCGGCCAGCACCACCAGGTCGAGGGTGTGCACCGGCTTCACCTTCAGCCAGGACGCACCGCGGCGCCCCGCGCTGTAGGCGGAGTCGAGCGCCTTGACCATGACCCCTTCATCTCCCCGCTCCAGCACGTCCTGCGCGAACTGCTGTGCAGCTGCGCGCTGTTCGCCGACGCCGGGGGAGTCCAGCACCAGACGGCGTACCCGAAGCGCTTCGGGCAGCAATGCCGCCAGCGCGTCGTACCGCTCCCGTACGGGCAGATCGACCAGGTCACGGCCGTCCAGGGACAGCACGTCGAAGAAGCGGGGGGTGACCGGCAGCGTCGCCCGCGCAGCGGGAACGTCCAGGTGTGAACCGACCCGCTGGGAGAGCTCCTGGAACGGACGGGGCCTGCCGCCCTCGTCCAGGGCGATCACCTCTCCGTCGAGGACGGCCTGCCGTGCCGTCAGCTCGACGGCGATGTCCACCAGTTCGGGGAGCCGGCCGGTGATGTCGTCAAGGGTGCGGGTGTAGATCCCCACCCGCTCGCCGTCCTTGTGTACCTGCACCCGGATACCGTCAAGCTTCTCCTCCACCACGCAGGGGCCGAGCTTGTCCAGCGCCTCCAGCATGTCCTTCGCGCTCTGCGCGAGCATCGGCAGCACCGGTCGGCCCGTCCGCAGCCGGAATTCCGCCAGATCTGAGGGGCCTTCGGCCAGCAGCGCCTGAGCGACCGCGCCCAGCGAACCGCCGAACATCACGGCGCGCCGCACCTGGTCCGACCGCACACCGACCGCCTCCGCGAGTCCCTCGACGGCGAACGCGTCCAGCGCGCCCTGCCGCAGCTCGCCGGTGAGCAGCCGGAAGAGGAAGTGCTGCTCCTCCTCGGTGGCCGCGGACATCAGCGCCCCCAGCAGCCGACCGCGCTCCGCCTGTGCCCCCTTGCCCCGTACGGCCGCGATCCGTTCCAGTGCCTCGTCCACAGCGGCGATCGTCAACTGCGCCACGGGGGCGGGCGGATGCCGCTCGGCGAGCGCACGGTACCCCACTCCGGTCCGGCGCTGCGGCAGCCGGCCGGCCAGGTAGGTGACGACGACCGGTACATCGTCGGGCGCCGCCGTGCGGAAGAGCCGCGCGAGCAGCGCCACCTTCTCATTGCGCGCCGAGGCAGCGGTGATCTCCCGTGAGGTACGGGCGATGTCGGCCAGCAGCATGGTCCTGACCTTACCCACCGCTGCCGAGTGCGCCGCACGAGTCGCCCGCCCGTGGGGATGGTCAGCGCTGCGGATCGTGACCCCAGTTCATGAGCGAGAACCGCCACGACGTCTCGCTGACGTCCCCCCGCGGCCGGTGCTTCAGCTGCCGGTCGATGTGGCGGATGGTCTTGCGCATGTGGGCGAGGTCTTCGGCGGTGAAGTCCGCCTTCTTGGTGCGCATCAACCGCACGATCCGCCGCCCGGCATGGTGGCCGCCGCTCTCGCTCTGGCCCTTGTGGCGGCCCACGGTGCGCGAATCCTCCGTCTCCAGCCAGCGCTCCAGCTGACCCGCGGGCATGTTCACCGCCTTCTCGAAGTCGGCGAAGAGTTCCTCGCGTTCACTGTCCTGCTTTGTGGCGCTCATGAGGCACGGCCACCTCTCTCAAACAGGCATTCGGGTGTGTGCGGTGTGACGGCCACCCGCCTTCTCGATCTCCCCCTCCTGCGGAGACTCCCGCGAGGAGGCACGGGCGGGTCGCCCGATGGCGCGCGTCCCTTCGGCGATCTTGCGGCGGACCGTTCCGACCGCGACGCTCCCGTGCGTCCTCCAGGACGCCCGGTCGCTCTTGTGGATCTTCCTTCCCCAGGACATCTGTACGCCTTTCACCGGCTATGTCTCTCCGCGTTGCGCGGGTGCCCGCGTCCCGGAAGGCAATGCCTGCGGCTGCGGCCGGAAGCGATGCGCCCCGTCGCGGGAGTACGCATCCGCGCACCAGCCTGAGAACTCTCCGTATCCATCCGTCCGCCTTTCGTGATAGCGGACCCGACTCCCCGGAGTCGCTGCGGGCCCGAATGGGGGACCGGAGCACGGTCCCGGCGCGCGCCCGGCCGTCACCGGTGTTCGCATGGGGTGAGGCCGGTGCCGCCCGCGCGGCCTCGCCGCACTGAGAGAGGGAGACAGCCGTGCCCCGCAGTGACCCCGAACCGAAATACACTGTCCCCGGCATGACCCAGCAGGACGGCAGCGACGTCATTCAGCTGCTGAAGATGCGCCTGCACGCCCTCAACGACCTCGCCCTCACTCTCAAGCACATTCACTGGAACGTGGTCGGCCCGCACTTCATCGCCGTGCACGAAATGCTCGACCCTCAGGTCGAATCCGTCCGCGGAATGACCGACACCACGGCCGAGCGGATCTCCACGCTGGGAGGGTCGCCCCATGGGACCCCGGGCGCGCTTGTCGCGGAGCGGCACTGGGGCGACTACTCCCTCGGCCGCGCCGAGTCCATCGAACACCTCGGCGCACTCGACCTGGTCTACGCCGGGATCATCGAAGATCACCGGGCCGCCGCCCGGGCCACCGACGAGAGCGATCCGGTGACGCAGGACATGCTCATCGAGCAGCTGCGCGGCCTCGAACTCTTCCAGTGGTTCGTCCGCGCGCACCTGGAGAGTGCCGGGGGAGCCCTGAGCACCGCCAGCGCGAGCTCCGCGCGGGAGGCCGCCAGCAAGGCCAACAAGCAGGCACGCAAACAGCCCTGACCAGCAGTACGCCCCTGGGGCGGTGGCTCCTGCCGGCTGCCCGGAAAAGGTGTGGACAGACGAAGGTCACCCCTACCACTGTATCGATACAGTCTTAATCGATTCAGAAGGCGGAGCGCAATGGACGCGCGAGCGAAGCGGGCGACGACGTTGCAAACCATCGCTGACGAGGTCGGCGTCTCACGAACCACCGTCTCGAACGCCTACAGCCGGCCGGACCAGCTCAACCAGGCCTTGCGCGAGCGGATCTTCGACACCGCCCGGCGCCTGGGCTATCCGGGACCGGACGCCACGGCCCGTTCGCTGCGGCGGGGGAGGGCCGGGGCGATCGGACTGGTCTTCACCGAGACACTGTCCTACGCCTTCGCCGACCCTTATTCCGTGGGCTTCCTGCGCGGAGTCGCCGAAGTCGCCGAGTCCTCCGGTACGGGCCTTCTGCTGATCCCCATGCCGCCAGGTGGGGAGGGATCCGAGGCGACCGTGCGAGATGCCGTGGTGGATGGCTTTTGTCTTTACTGCGTCCCCGTAGACCATCCTGCGAAGCAAGTGATCAAGGCGCGCGGCCTTCCGCTTGTCACGACCGACGAGAGTGATGACCCTTCGATCCCGTACGTGGGCATCGACGAGCGGGCTTCGGCGCGCCTCGCCGCAGATCACCTTGTCCGGCTGGGCCACCGGCGCTTCTCGGTGATCGTCGACCACGTCGTCGGGCCCGGGCGATCGGGTCCGTCCGACGTGGCTGAACAGCTCGCCTCTCCGTGCGCCGACCTGCGGGGGCGCCTCGACGGTTACCGCGACGCCCTCGAAGCGGCCGGTATCGACTGGTCGACGGTGCCTGTGGTCGCCGCGGGACGCAATGTCCGCTCCGCGGCGGCCGGGGCCGCCGCGCATCTGCTTGACGTCGCGAACCGTCCCACCGCGGTGCTCGCGACGGGCGACGTGCTGGCCCTCGGTGTGCTCGATGCCTGCGAACAGCGAGGACTACTCGTCGGGCGCGAGATCTCCGTCGCGGGCTTCGATGACATCCCCGAGGCCGGACGAGCCCGCCTTACGACCGTGCGCCAGCCCATGGGCGAGAAGGGCCGTCTGGTCGGCCGGCTGCTGCTGGAACCCCTGGACCAGGAGAAGGCGCCGCGGATCAAGCTGCCGACCGAACTCGTGGTCCGGGCAACCACCGGGCCCGCACCCCACTGACTGCCGAGGAGGCATCGTGATCCCCATCGAAGGCTCGATCGTCGTTGACGTGACCCGGCGCGAGGCTCTCTCCGCCTTGCCTGATGCGCCTGTGGTCGCAGACGAACACGAACCCCGGGCTGCAGGCGGTCGGCGCATGTTCCTGGCGCGGATTCTGCGCTCGCTGGCCGACCGGCTGGAGCCGCCACGCTGCGTGGACCACACGCTCCAGCCGCACCGGCGATAGCTCCCCGCCCGAAGGCACGGTCGCGAACTCTGGCCGGTGATGCTCCAAGTGGGCCCGGGGAGGGTTCGACGGTGAGGTGCCTCAGTGGCGGGGGCCGACAGGCCCGGCACACCGGAGGCCTTTCGCACTCGCCCCGGGCCCGTCCCGCATGCCGTTCACGCCTTCTCGCTCGCCTCGTATACGCACCCGCCCCCCACGTAGGTGGCCATGACCGGGATCGAGGCGATGGTGTGCGGGTCGACGGTCAGCGGGTTCTCGCCCAGCACGGTGAAGTCCGCGAGATACCCCGGTGCGAGGCGACCCTTGCGGCGGGAGGTGCCCTCGGCCTCCGCCGAGCCGAGCGTGAAGATGCGCAGCGCCTCCTGGGCGGTGACCCGCTGAGAGGTACCGACGGGCGCGCCGTCCTCGATGCCTTCCCGGGTGACCATCGATTGCAGTCCGAGCAGTGGCTGATACGGGCCGCAGGGATAGTCGGAGGATCCGGCGACGGTGACGCCCGCGTCGAGGAACGAGCGATGCGCGAACATCCGTTCCGTACGGTCTGCGCCGTACCAGTCGTTCAGTGCCCCGCCGTGATAGCCGGTATACCCGGCGAACGGCACGGCGATGGCGTCCAGCGCACGCATCCGGGCCAGGATCTCCGTATCGATCACGCTGCAGTGCTCGATACGGTGCCGCGGTCCGCGGCGCGGTGAGGCCCGTTGCGCTGCTTCGAACGCGTCGAGCACGAGCCGGATCGCGGTGTCGCCGTTGGCGTGCACGCCTATCCGGTTGCCGTCCTCGTGCACGGCGCGTACCTGGTCGGTCAGCTCCTGGGTGGAGGTGGTCTGCAGACCGTGCCCGCCGGAGTCGGCGAACGGCTCGGAGAGCAGGCAGGTGCGCCCGCCGATCGCACCGTCGACGAACGCCTTGACTCCCACGAGCCGCAGCAGATCGTCGCCGAAGCCGCTGCCGACGCCCAGCGTCCGGGCTGTGGGGTAGTGGTCGATGGACAGCAGCATGCCGACGCGGAGGGTGAGTTCGTCCCGGGTGCGGGCCTGCTGGAGCAGTGCGATGTCGTCCGGCGAGATCAGCGCGTCGCAGATGGAGGTGAGTCCGGCGGCGTGCCACAGCCGCTGTGCGCGGGCGAGACCGCGCAGCTTCTCCTGCGGCGAGCTGGGCCGCAGCGGTGAAGTGCCGCGGGCGGTGGCTGGATAGACGACGTTCATCAGGGCGCGTTCGACCAGACGCCCGTCGAGACGCCCCTCGGGGTCGCGCCCGTGTTCGCCGCCGTCCGGGGCGGAGGTGTCCTCATCGATGTGCAGGGCCCGCAGGGCTGCGGAGTTGGCCACTCCCCAGTGGCCGGCGACTTGGACGACGATGACGGGATGGCCGGGGGCGGCCCGGTCCAGGTCCCAGCGGCTGAGCGGGCCGGTCTTGGTGTCGTCGTAGCGGCTGCCGCGGATCCACTCGCCGGGCGCCGCCCGCTCGGCCTCGGCCCGGACCCGGGTGAGGAGATCGTCGACGCCGTTCACAGCGTCGACCGACAGATCGAGGTGCAGCAGGTCCTCGGCGGCGATGGCGAGGTGGATGTGGGCGTCGTTGAGACCGGGGATGACGGTCGCGTCGCCGAAGTCGAATTCCTCGGCGCCGGGGAACCTGTCCCGCAGTTCCGCCACCGGACCGGTGGCGCGGATGCGGCCCCCTTCGGCGGCGAACGCCTCCGGCTCGGCTCCGGTGTCCTGCTGGCTGACGATGTGCGCGGCGCGGTAGAGGACCGGCCTGATTTCGTTGATCACGAGGTTTCCCCCGGAGTAGCGGCGGCAGGTGCACCCTTCTCCCGCCGGACGGCCGGGGACGGGTGTGGCCCGGTCGGGCGCAGCAGCGAAACGGTGAGGGCCACGGCGAGGTTGGCGGCGAGGGCGATGATGCCGCCGTTGACGCCGTGCCATGGGTCGTTGCCGGATGCCCACAGTGCCGTCATCACCACCAGCCCGACCAGCATCCCGGCCACGGCGGCACCGGCCGACATCCGCCGCCAGTACAGTGCGAGCAGCACGGCGGGCACCAGCTGGGCCAGCCCTTCGTAGGAGAGGACGGACAGCTCCACCAGGGTATTGGGGAAGAAGAGGCTGCCGGCCAGCGCCAGCAGACCCGCCAGCAAACACACAAGCTGCGACAGTCGCTTGGTGCGGATGTCGTTCGCGGGGGCGGTCCCGGTACGTCGGCTGCGCGGGTCGGCGCCGTTGCCGCCGCCCAGCAGGGTGCGGCCCCACAGCGTGCCGATGCAGAGCATGAACACACTCATCGGCACGATCGCCGACAAGGCTCCCGCCACCCCGATCACGGCGACGAGGGGGGCCGGCAGCGAATCGGTGACCAGGCTGAACAGTGCCAGGTCGGGGTTGTCGAGGCTGGGTATTACGAACAGAGCGGTGGCGCCGACCATCATCGGTATGAACAGCAGCAGTTGGTACCACGGCAGGAGCAGCGCGTTGCGCCGCAGGGCGTTGGGGGTCTTCGCGCTCAGATATCCGGCGACGGTGGTGGGGAAGATCGTGATGGTCACGGCGTTCAGCAGCAGCGTGCTGACGAACCATGTGCCGTTCAGTCCGCCCGATTCGTGCCCGGGGAAGGTCAGCCACTCGGGCTTCTCTGTCACCATCCGGTGCATCAAATCGCCGAGGCCGTCCACGTAGTGCATCGGTACGTACACCGCGAGAAAGGCCACCGCGGCGATCACCAGCACGTCCTTGAGCGCGCTGACCCAGGCGGAGCCGCGCAGGCCGGACACAAGGATGAAGATCTCGGCTACGACGAAGGAGATCACAGCGGCGACGCGCAGGTCGATGCTTCCGTACGTCATGGCGTTGACCACCACACCCATGCCCTGAATCTGCACCTGGATGTAGGGCACGATGAATACCGTGGCCACCACCGCGACGAGGATGCCCACCGGGCGGGAGCGGAAGCGGTGTTCGGCCATGTCGGCGATGGAGATCAGCCGGTGCCGGCTGGCGTACGTCCACAGGGCGGGCCCCACCACGTACGCGACGGCGAAGCCGGTGGTCAGATACGCCACCAGATAGAGGATCGGCACCCCGTAGGAGAACGACCAGCCCGCAGTGCCCAGGAAGGAGAAGCTGGTGTAAGTCTCCCCGGCCATCAGCAGCCAGATGAAGAGCACTCCCAGACCCCGGCTGGAGACCGACCACTCATCCAGGCCCTTGTCCCGGCCGCGGGCGCTGAGCACACCGACGACGATGGTGGCCACCATCGCCAGAGCAAAGATCGTCGTCGCGATCGCCGCGGAACTGCTCATCGCGTGCCTCCCTCGGTGTGGCGCGTGACGTTGCCGTCCGCGCCGGCTCCCTCGTCCGCGGGGACCGGCTCGAGGGCGTTGGTGCGGTAGGCGGGGTCGAGCCGGGCGACGGCCCAGATGACCAGGGGGCTGATGATCGTCGCGGCGATGATCCATGCCAGCAGGAAGGGCACACCCAGGATGCGCGGTTCGATGCTGTTGGCCACCAGCGGTGCGGCGCAGTAGAGCACGGCGGGCACCAGCAGCAGCCACAGCACGCGGCGGCGCCGGCGGCCGTGGGGAGGGAGGGTGTCGAAGGGGAGCGGCACCGGCTCCTGCGGGCCTTCCCGCCCTCCCGCTGTGAGGTTGTCGGACATGACGCTCCTTCTTCGGTGCTGTTCTTCTTCATGGGCGGTGTGCGCCGGGCGCATCCGGCAGGATGTGTTCAGACTGACGGCTCGAAACGGCCGTCGACCGCTGTCCAGCCCCCGTCGACGCTCAGTACGCTGCCGGTGACGAAGGTGGACGCGTCCGAGACGAGGTAGGCCACGGCGCCTGCGATCTCCTCGGCACCGGCCCACCGCTGGAGCGCCGAAGCACGGGCGTAGGCGTCATACCACTGGGGGTCGGCGGCGATCTGGTCGGTCAGCGGCGTACGCACCACCCCCGGGGCGATGGCGTTGAACCGCACGCCGCGCGGCCCCCATTCGGCCGCTGCCGTCCGCAGCAGCTGCACCAGGCCCGCCTTGGACGCCGCGTACACGCTCTGTCCGGCCTCCACCTGGAACGCACGCATCGAAGCCAGCCCGACGACGCTGCCGCGCCCCCGCCCGGCCATGGCGGGCGCGACGCTCTGCACGAGGGTGAGATACGCCCTCAGATTGAGGGCGATGACCTGGTCGAAATCGGCCAGCGTGTAGTCGGCGATCCGTTTGCGCACGTTGGCGCCGACGGTGACGACCAGCGCGTCCAGCGCACCCCACTCCCGCGCGGCGGCCCGTACGGCCTCCGCGTCCAGCACGTCCAAGGCCTGGGCGCTGACCGTGCCGGTAGGTGCGCCCGGTGCCGGCGGTTCACGGCCCGCGAGCCGCGCGGTCTCGGTGGCTCCTGCCAAGTCCCGGTCGGCGACGAGGACTTCGGCGCCTTGCGCGGCGAGTGCACGTACCGACTCCCGGCCGATGCCGCTGCCGCCGCCGACCACCGCCACACGACGCCCGTCGAGCCGGAAGATGTCCGCGTACCCCGCCATCGTCTCCTCCCGCCCACCGGTCATCGGCGGATCACCGCCATCCGTGTCACGGTCATCTCCTCGATCGCGAACCGCGGCCCCTCCCGGCCGGTCCCCGAGTCCTTCACGCCGCCGTACGGCGCGATGTCGCAGCGGTAGCCGGGCACGTCGTTGACGACGACACCCCCGACCTCAAGGGACTCCACCGCTTCGAACGCGGTGCCCAGGTCCCGGGTGAAGACCGCCGCGTGCAGCCCGTATCTGCTCGCATTGACCAGTGCGTACGCCGCGTCGAGATCCCGCACCGCGCGCAGGCACACGACCGGCCCGAAGATCTCCTCATCCCATGCGGGCTCGCCCTCAGGCACCTCCGCGAGTAGCGTCGCAGCGACACACCGGCCGCTGCGGACCCCGCCGGCCACCAGCCGCGCCCCCGCCTCGCGGGCCCGGTCGATCCACGACAGCACACGCTCGGTCGCCGCCTCGTCGATGAGCGCCGCGACCCGGGTCTCCTCCTCGCGCGGATCGCCGACGACGACTCCCGGCAACCGGTCGGCGATCTTCCGCTCCAGTTCCGCCGCGACCTGATCGACGGCGATCACCCGCTGGACTGAGATGCACGCCTGGCCGGAGGCGTAGTAGCCGCCGCGCACGACGGCGTCGGCCGCGGCGTCCAGGTCGGCATCCGCGGCCACCACCAGCGCGGCGTTGGAGCCGAGTTCGAGTACCACCTTGCGGGGGGCCGCAGCACGGGCGATGTGGTGGCCGATCTCGGCGGACCCGGTGAAGGAGACCAGCGCCACCGCCGGATGAGTCGTCAGCGTGTGCCCCACCTCGGCATCCCCGGTGACCACCTGCACCGCGCCCGCCGGGGCGCCCGCCGCGACGAGCTGTTCGCGTACGAGACGGGCCAGCCACAGGGTGGCCAGCGGGGTGGCCGGTGCGGGCTTGAGAACGATCGGGCAGCCGGCGGCGAGCGCCGGAGCGATCTTGTGCGAGGCCAGCATCATCGGATAGTTGAACCCCGCGACGCCGACCACGACACCGACCGGACGCCGCGTCCAGAATCCGGTCATGCCGTCGCCCGACGGCAGCAGGTCCAACGGCACCGTCTCACCGTGCACATGGGCCACCTCATCGGCGGCGGCCTCCCAGGTGGCCACGGCCCGCACCACCTCGGTGCGGCAGTCCAGCCGAGGCTTGCCTGTCTCCAGCACCAGCAGGTCCTCCATCGCGGTCGCGACCTGCTCCAGCCCAGCTGCGACGCCGCCCAGCACCCGCCGCCGTACCCGCGAGGGAAGCTTCCCGACCCGCTGCCGCAGAGCCGCGGCGTGCTCGATCGCCTGCCGCGCCAACGCCTGGTCACCGACCGGCGCTTGGGCTATCTCGCTGCCGTCGTGGGGGAAGCGGACGGCTTCACCACGGTTCGTGGCCACCCACTCGCCGCCGACGGGCAGCCCAGCGGTGAGCTCCTCTAGAAGCGCCGAGTGGCCCGCGCTCGCCGCGGCGCCGCTCATCGCGAGCCTTCGCCGGTGAGGAAGTACCGGGCTGCGGCGGCGTAGACCCGCGCGTACTCGCCGATCTCGGCCACCTCGACGTACTCGTCCTTCTGGTGCGCGATCCATTTTCCGCCCGGTCCGTAGACCACGGTGGGCAGTCCCGCGTCCCGGGTGAGGATCGTCCCGTCCGTGGTGCCGGGCACCGCACCCAACTGCGGCGCGCTGCCGTGCTCGCGCCGGTGTCCGGCCACCAGCGCGGTGACGAGGGGATGCCCCTCCTCGATCTCGATGGCGGGCCGGTCGTCGACCACGGTCAGCTCGACCCCGACGCCCACGGTCGACGCCGCCTCCTGAGCGGACTGCCGTACCCGGGCGATCAGTTCGGCGTGGTCGGTGCCTGGCACGGTGCGCACATCGACGCCGACCAGTCCGTGCGCGGGAATGACGTTGAGCTGCCCGGGGTCCCCGGCGTGCAGCACGGTCGGAGTGACGGTCACCTGGCCGGCGTGCGGGTGGGCGCCGAACCGCTGCCCGGCCCACTCCTGGACGCCGGCGAGTGCTTCGACGATCCGGGCCCCGGCCACCAGCGGACTCCTGGCCTCCTGCGGCATCGCGCCGTGCGCCATCACCCCGGTCAGGTCCAGCCGGATACGGACGCCGCCACGGGCCGAGGTGCACACCTCGTACCCCTCCGGTTCGCAGACGATGACGCCGTCCACCTCGGCGGCGAGCGGCGAAGCCGCGAACGCCTTGGCGCCGAGCATCATCCCCTCCTCGTCGCACAGCACCCCCAGCACGATCCGCCCGGGGAACGGGCCGGCCAGCTGAAGCGCCCGCACCCCGTGGATCATCGCCGCCAGACCGGACTTCATGTCGGCCGCGCCCCGGCCCCACAGCCTGCCGTCCCGGATCTCGGCGCCGTACGGATCGACGCTCCAGTCCCCGGCATCGCCCTCGGTCACCACGTCGGTGTGACCCTCGAACATCAGGGTCGGGCCGTCACCGCTGCCCCCCTCGACGACGGCGACGACGTTCGGACGGCCCGGCGCCACCTCCACCACGTCGTGCTCCCAGCCGAACTCGGTGAAGAGCCGCGCAATGAGGTCGGCTGCCGGGCGTTCGAACTCTCCGGCACCCGAGTCGCTGACGGTGCGCAACCGCACCAGCTCGCGGGTGAGAGAGACGGCCGCGTCGGCATCGACCACGGGATCCCGTGGCATGGCATCCGGGCTGGAATCCATAAGACCTCCAACAGTCCTGGTCACGCAGCTAGGTGACTGGTCAGACCAGTTGATTTCCCGTACTCTCCTAGCACGTTCACGCGTGGGTCAAGGGGGCCGGAGGAACAGACGCCCCGTCACCTCCCTTGGCCTGCCGGGCAGTACGGGGGATGTGCGACCGGGTCCCAGAGACCGAAAGTGCAACGAGGGGGACGACGATGTCCGCTGGAAAAGCGCTGTTCCAGCCCGTGCAGCCGGTGCGCGCCTATCAGCGGGTCGCCGAACAGATAGAGGACCGCATCGTCAGCGGTGACCTGCCCTCGGGCTCACGGCTCCCGGCAGAACGGGAGTTGGTCAACCAGTTCGCCGTCGGACGCTCCACCGTCCGTGAGGCGCTGCGGGTCCTGGAATCGGCGGGCCTGGTCCGCTCACGCCCCGGCGACCCGCAGGGCGCCGAAGTCCTCGGCGTCACCCCTGACAACCTCAGCCGCGCATTGGGACGGCTCACCCGCTCCCATCTCTCGACCCTGGGTGAACTGGTGCAGTTCCGCATGGTGTTGGACGCGGAGAGCAACCGCCTGGCCGCCCGCCTGCACAGTGCGGCCGACCTGGAGCGCATGGCCGAGCAGATCGCCAGAATGGAGACGCTCAGCAAGGTCGACCTGCGTGCCTTCAGCGAAGCTGACGCACTCTTCCACCAGACGGTCGCCGAGGCGAGCGGAAACTCCCTGCTCGCACTGTGCGCCCGTGCGGTGCACAACGCGGTGGTCGAGGTCATCGAAGGAAAGATCGCCGCCGCCGGCGACATCACCGCCCTGATGAACCGCTCCATCGCCCACCACCGACGGGTGCTGGAGGCGATCCGGGCCGGTGACGGCGGACTGGCCGCACGCCTGGGCCGCCAAGCCCTCTACGACTACTACGCCGACCACGTCGAGGACGGCACCCGCCGCCTGCTCACCGCAGCGCTGGAGGATCACGGAGACGAGCGCTCCTGAGCGGTGCCCCTGACCTGGCTGTGTGTCAGCCGGGTTTGATGCTGTGGTTGAGACGGAAGATGTTCTCGGGATCGCAGCGGGCCTTCACTGCTGCGAGCCGTCTGTAATTTTCGGGGCCGAGCCCCGCCACGACGCGCTCCTGGCCTTCCTGACCGGATGAAGTTGAGATAGACCGCTCCGCTGGACCAGGACTGGAGGTCGGTGCGGGTGGCGCGGGCCCACTGTTTTCCGCGTTCGTCGTCGGCGGGGTCCTCCCACATGCCGAAGGGGTG
>NZ_JBOHCV010000605.1:0-5515 GCF_050698815.1 Streptomyces sp. | reverse complement strand
GTGCACCACCACTTGGCCATGGCTGCCTCGTCGGGCGTGAGCACCCGGTCGTTCAGCGCCGCGATCGCCTTGTCGACGTAGGCCTGGGCCACCTCCACCTCGGTCTTGACCTCGGCCAGCACGAACTTGGTGTTCTGGAACGAGGCCACCTCACGGCCGAAGACCGTGCGCTCGTTGACGTACTCGTGCGCGAAACGCACCGCGGCCGAGGACATGGCGTACGCGCCGATTGCTATGCCCAGCCGCTCCTGCGGCAGATTGTGCGTGAGGTACGTGAACGCCTTGCCGGGCTCCCCGAGCATGTCCTCGACCGGCACCTTGACGTCGGTGAAGGAGAGTTCGGCGGTGTCGGAGGAGCGCAGGCCGAGCTTGTCGAGCTTGCGGCCGACCGCGTAGCCCTCGCTGGCGGCGTCCACGACGAGGATCGAGATGCCGCCGCGCCGGTCCTCCGGGTCCACCGGCGACGTACGGCAGCACACCAGCACCCGGTCGGCCTGTACGCCGCCCGTGATGAAGGTCTTGGCGCCGTTGAGCACGTAGTGCGTGCCGTCGTCGGAGAGCTTGGCGGCGGTCTTCATGCCGGCCAGGTCCGAGCCGGTGCCGGGTTCGGTCATGGCGATCGCGGTCATCATGTCGCCGGAGACGAAGGAGGGCAGCCAGCGCTGCTTCTGCTCCTCGGAGCCGTACTTGAGCAGGTACGGGAGGCACAGCGCCGTGTGAACACTGGACCCGCCGAAGCTGACGCCGGCCCGCGCGCACTCCTCGGTGATCACCGCGTTGAACTTGAAACTGTCCTCACCCGCGCCGCCGTACTCCTCGGGGACCTCGATACCGAAGACGCCCAGCTCACCGAGCTTCTTGTAGAAGTCCCGCGGGACGTAGCCCTGCTCGGCCCACTCCTGGTAGTGCGGGACGACCTCCGCCTGGATGAAGTCCCGGATGGTCTGACGGAACGCCTCGTGGTCCTCGTTGAACACCGTACGACGCACTGGCATGCCTCCTCGTTGCTAAGCGCTTGCTCAGCACCCAAGCTACCCACGGGTCAGGTCCGCTGTCCAGAGCCGGTCTCGGCACCCGGACGGGACGGGGCGGCGGAGAGGGCGCCGCGGGCGAGGCGGTGCAGCAGGGCCGCCGTGGTGTCACGGTCCGGCAGCGCGGAGGAACCGCTCAAGTGCGGCGTGGAGTTGAGCAGCCCGAAGACGGTGTGCACCGCGACCCGCGCCTCCAGCTCGGTGAGGTCCTGATAGATCGCCCGCACGGCGTCGACCCACAGCTCCACGTACTGCCGCTGGAGCTTGCGCACCTGTTTCCGGTCGCTCTCCCGCAGCCGGTCCAGCTCCCGGTCGTGCAGCGTGATCAGCGAACGGTCGTCGAGCGCGAAGTCGATGTGGCCCGCGATCAGCGCGTCCAGCGCCGCCTCCGGAGCGAGCCCGGCCGCGGCCGACTCCTCCACCCGCATCCGGCCGCCTTCGTGCAGCCGCTCGCTGATACCGACGAGCAGCTCGGCGAGCATGGCGTCCTTGCCCGCGAAGTGGCGGTAGAGACCGGGGCCGCTGATGCCGACTGCGGCTCCTATCTCATCGACACCGACACCGTGGAAGCCGCGCTCGGCGAAGAGCCGGGCGGCCTCCCGCAGGATC
Organism: Streptomyces sp.; assembly: GCF_050698815.1. Lineage (GTDB taxonomy): Bacteria > Actinomycetota > Actinomycetes > Streptomycetales > Streptomycetaceae > Streptomyces. Next base: position 3,875 of record NZ_JBOHCV010000605.1, on the reverse strand, counting down.
TGCTCGCGGCGGGTCGGGGCGGGCCCCGTCTGCGTGCTCATGAGTCCATTCTAGACAGGCGCGTTAGTGAGCGTTAACCTGACAGAGACTGGTTAATGGTCGTTAACCAGCGCACATTCAGTGAGTTCGAGTGAGCTTCGAGTGAGGGGGCGCAGCGGATGGACGAGCAGGCACAGGCCGCACCGGCGGCGGGCTCCGCATCGGCACCGGTGCTGGCCAGCGGCATCGATCCGGCGTCCGACGCCTGCCGGGCGAACGAGGCGGCGCACCGCGAGCTGGCCGCCCGGCTGCGGGAGAGGCTGGCCGCCGCCCGGCTCGGCGGCGGTGAACGGGCGCGGGCCCGGCACACCGCGCGGGGCAAGCTGCTGCCGCGCGACCGGGTCGACGCGCTGCTCGACCCCGGCTCCCCCTTCCTGGAGCTGGCACCGCTGGCGGCGGAGGGGATGTACGGCGGGGCGGCACCGGCCGCGGGTGTGATCGCCGGCATCGGACGGGTGGCCGGGCGCGAGGTGGTCGTCGTCGCCAATGACGCCACGGTCAAGGGCGGCACGTACTACCCGATGACGGTGAAGAAGCATCTGCGTGCCCAGGAGGTCGCGCTGGAGAACCGGCTGCCGTGCGTCTATCTGGTCGACTCCGGCGGCGCGTTCCTGCCGATGCAGGACGAAGTCTTCCCCGACCGCGACCACTTCGGCCGGATCTTCTACAACCAGGCACGGCTGTCGGGGGCGGGCGTTCCGCAGCTCGCGGCGGTGCTGGGCTCCTGCACCGCGGGCGGCGCGTATGTGCCCGCGATGAGCGACGAGGCGGTCATCGTGCGCGAGCAGGGCACGATCTTCCTGGGCGGCCCGCCGCTGGTGAAGGCCGCCACCGGTGAGGTCGTCACCGCCGAGGAGCTGGGCGGCGGCGAGGTGCACAGCAGGGTCTCCGGTGTCACGGACCATCTCGCGGAGGACGACGCGCACGCCCTGCGGATCGTCCGGCACATCGCGAGCACCCTTCCCGACCGCGGCCCGCTGCCCTGGTCGGTGCGGGCGGCGGAGGCGCCGGCCGTGGACCCGGCGGGACTCTACGGCGCGGTGCCGGTCGACTCCCGTACGCCCTACGACGTGCGGGAGGTGATCGCGCGCGTGGTGGACGGTTCCCGCTTCCAGGAGTTCAAGTCGGAGTTCGGCACGACGCTGGTCACCGGTTTCGCCCGTATCCAGGGCCATCCGGTGGGCATCGTCGCGAACAACGGCATCCTCTTCGCCGAATCGGCCCAGAAGGGCGCCCACTTCATCGAGCTGTGCGACCAGCGCGGCATCCCCCTGCTGTTCCTGCAGAACATCTCCGGCTTCATGGTGGGCCGGGACTACGAGGCGGGCGGCATCGCCAAGCACGGCGCGAAGATGGTGACGGCGGTGGCCTGTACGAGGGTGCCGAAGCTGACCGTGGTCATCGGCGGCTCGTACGGCGCGGGGAACTACTCGATGTGCGGCCGGGCCTACAGCCCCCGGTTCCTGTGGATGTGGCCGAACGCCAAGATCTCGGTGATGGGCGGCGAGCAGGCGGCGGCCGTGCTGGCGACCGTCAAGCGCGACCAGTTGGAGGCGCGCGGCGAGGAGTGGAGCGCGCAGGAGGAGGCGGACTTCCGTTCGCCGGTCCGCGCGCAGTACGAGGAACAGGGCAACGCCTACTACGCGACGGCACGGCTCTGGGACGACGGAGTGATCGACCCGCTGGAGACCCGGACGGTGCTGGGTCTCGCGCTCACCGCCTGCGCCAACGCACCGCTACCGCAGAAGGATTCGGCGGCGCCCGCCTTCGGCGTCTTCCGGATGTGAGGGGACTGGACATGACCATGTTCGACACGGTGCTGGTGGCCAACCGCGGCGAGATCGCGGTGCGGGTGATCCGCACCCTGCGGCAGCTGGGGATCGCCTCCGTCGCGGTCCACAGCGACGCGGACGCCGACGCGCGGCATGTGCGGGAGGCGGACACGGCCGTGCGCATCGGACCGACACCGGCCGCCGCCAGCTATCTGTCGGCAGAGCGGCTGCTGGACGCGGCGGCCCGTAGCGGCGCCCAGGCGGTGCACCCGGGATACGGCTTCCTCGCGGAGAACGCCGCGTTCGCCCGTGCCTGTACGGAGGCGGGGCTGGTCTTCATCGGTCCGCCCGCGGACGCCATCGAGCTGATGGGCGACAAGATCCGCGCCAAGGAGACGGTGCGGGCGGCGGGAGTGCCGGTGGTGCCGGGCTCCTCGGGAAGCGGCCTGAGCGACGGCGAACTTGCCGCCGCCGCAAAGGAGATCGGCATGCCGGTGCTGCTGAAGCCCTCGGCGGGCGGTGGCGGCAAGGGCATGCGGCTGGTGCGGGACGAGGCCGCGCTGGCGGACGAGATCGCGGCGGCCCGGCGCGAGGCACGCGGCTCCTTCGGCGACGACACCCTCCTGGTGGAGCGCTGGGTCGACAGGCCGCGCCACATCGAGATCCAGGTCCTGGCGGACGGGCACGGGAACGTCGTGCACCTGGGCGAGCGTGAGTGCTCGCTGCAGCGCCGCCACCAGAAGATCGTGGAGGAGGCGCCGAGCCCGCTGCTGGACGAGGCCACCCGGTCGGCGATGGGCGAGGCCGCGGCGGACGCCGCCCGCTCCTGCGGCTACCGCGGCGCGGGCACGGTCGAGTTCATCGTCCCGGGTGGCGACCCCGACTGGGGGTCCCCCCGCCGAAGGCAGGGGGCCTATTTCTTCATGGAGATGAACACCCGCCTCCAGGTCGAGCATCCGGTGACCGAGATGATCACGGGTCTGGATCTGGTCGAGTGGCAGCTGCGGGTGGCCGCCGGTGAACCGCTGCCGTTCAAGCAGCCCGAGATCTCCCTCACGGGGCACGCGGTCGAGGCGCGCATCTGCGCCGAGACGGTACGGCCCTCGGCCGATGGCGACCGGGTCGACTTCCTGCCGTCCGCGGGCCGGGTGCTGCTGCTGCGCGAGCCGGGCGACGACTCCGGAGCCGAAGGCCAGGACGTGCGCACCGACTCCGGGCTCAGGACGGGCACCGAGGTCGGCACGACGTACGACCCGATGCTCGCCAAGGTCATCGCCCACGGCCCGGACCGGCCCACCGCGCTGCGCAGGCTGCGGGCCGCCCTCGCGGAGACGACGGTGCTGGGTGTGGAGACCAACGCCGGTTTTCTGCGGCGGCTGCTGGCGCACCCCGATGTGGCAGCGGGCGCTCTGGACACGGGGCTGGTCGACCGCGCGGCGGCCTCGCTCGTGCCGCGAGAGGTGCCGGAGGAGGTGTACGCCGCCGCCGCGCTGCTGCGGCAGGCCGCGCTCGAGCCCGGCGTCGCGGTGCCGTCCCCGGACGGCCGGGACGGCGGCTGGACCGACCCCTTCTCCGTGCCTTCGGGCTGGCGGCTCGGCGGCGAGGCGGCCTGGACCGTGCACCACTTGCGCGTGCCGGGCCACGACCCGGTGGCCGTCCGCGTGCGGGGGCACTCCCGCGACGCGCAAGTCCTGGTGGGCGAAGCCGTCGGCGAAGAAGAGCCGCACGCCGCACGGCTGGCGGACGACGCCTGCCCGGACCGGGTGCGGCTCGAGTGGGACGGTCTCAGCGTTCCGCTGGCCCACGCCCCTTCCGGTGCCGGCCATTGGCTCGGCCGGGACGGCGACAGCTGGCACATACAGGACCACGACCCCGTCGCGGCGGCTCTCCGCGGCGGCGCGGGAGCGCACGGCGCCGACGCGCTGACCGCGCCCATGCCGGGCACCGTCACCGTCGTCAAGGCCGCCGCCGGCGACCAGGTCACCGCGGGGCAGAGCCTGCTCGTCGTCGAGGCGATGAAGATGGAGCACGTCATCACCGCCCCCTACGACGGGACGGTCACCG
>NZ_JBOHCV010000604.1:0-28342 GCF_050698815.1 Streptomyces sp. | reverse complement strand
CGGCTGGCGGACGTACTCATCCCGTTCCTCGTCACCCGGCAGCTGGTGTGCGGTGCGGGCAAGGTCCTGCAGACGCCGCGCGGTGCGGTCTTCTGCGTCAGCCAGCGCGCCGAGCACATCTGGGAGGGCGTCAGCTCCGCGACGACCCGCTCCCGCCCCATCATCAACACCCGGGACGAACCGCACGCCGACGCCGAACGCTACCGCCGTCTGCATGTCATCGTCGGCGACTCCAACATGTCCGAGACGACCATGCTGCTCAAGGTCGGTGCCACCGATCTCGTGCTGCGCATGATCGAGGCGGGCACCGTGATGCGCGACCTGACCCTGGAGAACCCGATCCGGGCCATTCGCGAGGTCAGCCATGACATCACCGGGCAGCGGAAGGTCCGGCTCGCCAGCGGCCGCGAGGCGTCCGCGCTGGAGGTGCAGCAGGAGTACTACGAGAAGGCACTGGACTTCTGCGAGCGCCGCGGCATCCGCACGGGCCGGGTCGAGCGGGTGCTGGAGCTGTGGGGCCGCGCCCTGGACTCCATCCGCGCCCAGGAGCTCGACAAGATCAACACTGAGATCGACTGGGTGATGAAGTACCAGCTGATCGAGCGGTACCGGGCCAAGAACAACATCACGATGTCGCACCCCCGGGTCGCGCAGATAGATCTCGCGTACCACGACATCCACCGCCGCCGCGGCCTCTACTACCTGCTGGAGCGGAACGGGCAGGCGGCCCGTATCTGCAACGACCTGAAGATCTTCGAGGGCAAGTCGGTCCCGCCGCAGACCACTCGCGCGCGGCTGCGCGGTGACTTCATCAGGCGGGCGCAGGAACAGCGCCGTGACTTCACCGTCGACTGGGTCCATCTCAAGCTGAACGACCAGGCGCAGCGCACCGTGCTGTGCAAGGACCCCTTCCGGTCGGTCGACGAAAGGGTGGAGAAACTGATCGCCGGCATGTGAGTGGTGTCGGCGGTGGCGGGGATGGCCGGGTGGGGTCGTAGGGTTGCCCCGACCGCCCGGACATCCCTAGACCGCGAGTTGGACACATGCTGCAGACTCCCGGGGGGACGACCCCCCGCCTCACGAAGACTTCCGCGCGCCGCCTCGCCACGGCGCTGGCCGTGCCCCTTCTGATCGCCTCCGCCACCGCCTGTGGCAGCGAGGACGGTTCGGAGAACGGAGCCGTCCCGTCCGTCACCGGCGCGACGGACAAGAAGCCCAAGGTGGCCAAGGGGGAGGGCAAGCCGCCCAAGGAGCTGAAGGTCAAGGTCCTCAAGGAGGGCAGCGGCAAGAAGGTCCAAAAGGGCGATTCGCTCAACGCGAATTACCACGGCCAGCTGTGGAACGGCAAGGAGTTCGACAGCAGCTGGAAGCGCGGTCAGCCCGCCACCTTCCAGATCGGCACCGGCAAGGTCATCAAGGGCTGGGACGAGGCCCTGGTGGGCAAGAAGCTCGGCAGCCGTGTCGAGATGGTCGTGCCCCCCTCGAAGGCTTACGGCAAGAGGGGCCAGCCCCCGACGATCCCGGCGAACGCCACCCTGGTCTTCGTCGTGGACATGGAGAAGGTGCTGCCGAGCAAGATCGACGGCAAGCCGGTGAAGGGCGACCACAACCCTGAACTGCCCAAGGTCAGCACCAAGGTGGAGAAGGACAAGGCCCCCGAGGTCACGATGCCCAAGGGCGTGGAGAAGGCCCCGGACAAGCTGCTTGAGGAGACCGTCGTCAAGGGCGACGGCAAGAAGGTCAAGAAGGACAGCACCGTCCTGACCAACTTCACGGCCAAGATGTGGAAGGGCGGCAAGCAGCTCGACGACACCTGGCGCCAGGGCGGCCCGCAGGAGATCCCCGTCGACAAGATCCCGGGCTGGGCCGAGGCCCTCGAGGGGAAGAAGGCCGGCAGCCGGGTGGTGATCTCCGTACCGTCCAGCGAGTTCCCGAAGAAGCAGCGCAAGCAGTTCGGGTCCGGCGTCGTCTTCTCGGTGGACGTGCTGAGCGTCAAGTGAGGTCCGCGCGGCGTGAAAGACTGACGCGGTTGTCCGAATGATTCGTTGGTAGGAGCCATTTCGTGAGCATCGACAAGCCCGAGGTCGACTTCCCCGAGGGCGAGCCGCCGGCCGACCTGGAATCCGTCGACCTCTGGGAGGGTGACGGACCCGAGGCGAAGGCCGGCGACAACGTCTCCGTCCACTACGTGGGCGTCTCGTTCTCCAGCGGTGAGGAGTTCGACGCCAGCTGGAACCGTGGCAAGCCGCTGCAGTTCCAGCTCGGCGCCGGTCAGGTCATCCCCGGCTGGGACCGCGGCGTGCAGGGCATGAAGGTCGGCGGTCGCCGGCGGCTGACCATTCCGGCCCACCTCGCCTATGGCGAGCAGGGCGCCGGCGGCGGTCGTATCAAGCCGAACGAGACCCTGATCTTCGTCTGCGACCTGGTCTCCGTCTGAGCCGCACGGACAGGCCCTGAGTACCGGGCGCTCCGAGGACCCCGCCCAGCGGTGGGGTCCTCGGTATTGCTTTTGCGACGCAGGCGGCGAGCGGTACGGTCGGTTGCCGAGAAGCGCACAGAGCAGCACAAGAGAGGCACGAGGGAGCCCATGGCGATCGCCAAGGCCGAGCGGCTGATGAATCTGGCGCTGTGCCTGCTGGGAACCCGGCGCCCACTGACCAAGCGCGAGCTGCGCACCTCCATCGAGGCGTACCTCGAAGCGGGCAGCGACGACTCCTTCAACAGGATGTTCGAGCGCGACAAGGACGATCTGCGCGAACTCGGTCTGGTCATCGACACGGTGGAGGGCCTGGACGGCGACGTGGGCTACCGTGCCCAGCACGACAGCAACCGGCTGCCGCCCATCGTCCTGGACACCGAGGAGGCCACCGCACTGGGCCTGGCCGCCCGGGTCTGGCAGCAGGCCCGCCTCGCGGGAGCCGCCAGCGGAGCGCTGCAGAAGCTGCACGCCGCAGGCGGCATGCCGCAGCAGTACGACGGGGTGCAGGGCGCGGAAACCGCGCAGCCGCACAGCACGCTGGAGCCCTACATTCCCGCCCGCGAGGCCGCGTTCGAGCCGCTCATGCTCGCCTGCCGGGACCGCCGTCCCGTCGTCTTCGACTACCGCAAGTCCAACGCCGCCCGCCCCGAGCGCCGTCAGGTCGAGCCCTGGACGCTGGAGTGCTGGCGAGGTCACTGGTATCTGGCGGGCTTCGACGGCGACCGGCAGGCCGAACGCGTCTTCCGCCTCTCCCGCATCACCGGTCCCGTGCGCTCCCGGGCCGCGGCCTTCACCGCGCCGGTACCGGACCAGGTCACCGTGCGGGAGACCGTCGAGCGCTGGGCGGGGGAGAGTGCGTCGGGCACCGCGCGCATCCGGCTGCGTCCCGGAGCCGGCTACCCGCTGCGTGCCCGGGCCCTGGAGGTGCGGGAGCTGGCGGACGGCTGGACGGAGCTGGAGATCCCCTACGGGCACGGACTGGACGCCTGGCTCGTGGAGTTCGGCCCGGACGTGCTGGTGCTGGAACCCGCCGAACTGCGGGCTGAAGTGGTCGACCGGCTGCGCGCCGTCGCCAAGGTCTGAGGGGAAAGCGGACACCGTGGCATCGAACGCCGTCGACCAGACCCGCCGGATGCTGTCGCTGGTCACGTATCTCCGCGACCGCCCCGGCGCCCGTATCGACGACGTGGCCCGTGCCTTCGGCATCACGGCCGACGAGCTGATCTCCGACCTCGGCGTGCTGCCGATGTGCGGCACCAGTTTCCGCGGCGGCGATCTGCTGGAGATCGACACCGACGGCGAGCGCATCTGGTGGCGGAACGCCGACGCCCTGGGCAGCGACACGGCGCAGCCGCTCCGGCTGGCCTCCGACGAGGCCACGGCGCTGCTGGTGGCCGCCCGCGCGGTGGCCACCCTGCCCGGGCTGCGGGAGAGCGACCGGGACGCGCTGCTGCGCGCCACCGCCAAGCTGGAGGCCGCGGCGGGGGAGAACGCCGGTGCCAGCTCCCGCCTGTCGGTCACCTTCGAGTCGGAGGGCGGGGTCTTCGCGGATGTGGACCGCGCCATCGCCGAGCGGCGCCGGATCTGGCTGCGCTACTACTCACCGGCGCGCGATGAGCTGACCGAGCGTGAGGTCGACCCGATCCGGCTCTTCGCCGTCGGCCACACCTACGTCGAGGCGTGGTGCCGTCTGTCGGAGGCGCGCCGCACCTTCCGGCTCGACAGGGTCGCCGAGATCCGGATCCTGGACGAGGCCGCCGATCCGCCGCCGATGGAGCTGCGTGACCTGAGTGCGGGACTGGTGCAGCCCGCGGCGGAGGACCCCGAGGTCGTCATCGAGGTCGGTCCGGGCGGGCGCTGGGTCGCCGAGTACTACCCGTACGACAGCGCCGAGGAGCTGCCCGACGGAGGGCTGCGCGTCGTGCTGCGCACACCGGACCCCGCATCGCTGCGCCGGCTGGCCCTGCGGCTGGGCCGCGACGGCCGGATCGTGGCACCGCGCGAGCTGGCCGAGAGCGCGCGCGAGGCGGCCCGGCTGGCGCTGGCGGCATACGGAGAGTGAGCCGGCCACGGGAACGGCCCGGTCCTACCGGCCGTACCCGGTTCCGGCCGCGCGGAGTCCGATGCCGGGAGGGGCACTAGGCTCTGCGCATGCTCTGGCCCATGTTCTTCCTCGTGCTCGCCTTCTGCGGAATCGCCGTTCTCGGCGTCCTGGCCGTTCGGGTCGGGCTCGAGGTGCGCCGCTTCTCCCGGGCCGTCGGGGACGGCTCGGAGCGCATCACCCGCGCCGCCGAGGATCTGGAGCGGGCCGCGTTGCCGCTCGCCGGACGGGCGGGTGTGACGGATGCCGCCCGCGATGCGGTCCGCCACCCGGGGGTACGGCCGGGCGGCGGCGACCGGCCATGATGCGGGAGCGGGGCTGACGCGCACTGCCTGGCCCGTACCGTCGAGCGGTACGCTGCACAGTGCCGCGTCCGCGGTGGGTGGTGACAGCTCTGGTTGTCGGCGAGGAAGCGTGGAGTGCGCGAAGGCATTGCCCGTCGTTCACCCCTCAGGGTTACGATCGCTGGCAGCACATGGCTTCACGCAGCCCGTCCGATTCACACGGCAGGCAAGGACATACGCCGGCCCCGGCGAGAAGGTAGTGGCACATGATCGGCAATCTGAAGCCCCTGGAGATCGTTCTGATCGTCCTGGTCATCCTGCTGCTGTTCGGCGCCAAGAAGCTTCCGGACATGGCTCGTTCGCTGGGCAAGTCGGCCCGTATCCTCAAGAGCGAGGCCAAGCAGATGAAGAAGGAGGGCGGCGACGACGCCGATGCCGGATCCTCCGCCGATGCCCAGCAGGCACCGCGCACCATCCAGGCGTCGCCCGGTGACGTGGCGAGTTCCCGGCCGGTCACCGAGCCCACGAGTCAGCAGAAGAACCAGTCCTGAGGCTGTCGCCGAGTAATCTGACGCTTCAGAACATTTCTTGCACTTCCGACACTTCAGACAATGAGGACGTGGGTTGCTCAAGTCGGCCCGTAATGAGGGCAAGAAGCAGAAGGAGCGGGACCCCGAGGGGCGGATGCCCCTCGCGGAACATCTGCGGGAGCTGCGCAACCGTCTGATGAAGGCGGTGCTGGCGATCCTCGTCGTCACCATCGTGGCGATGATCTACTACAAGCCCATCGCCGGCTTCCTCACCGACCCGGTGCGCGAATCCGTCGGCTGCACGGAGGGCTTCGGGCGGGCTGCCAAGGACGGTGAGACGTGCGCCGAAATCACCATCAACGGCCTGATCGCCCCCTTCACGATCATGCTCAAGGTGGCGCTCACCGTCGGTGTGGTCGCCGCCTCCCCGGTCTGGCTCCACCAGTTGTGGGCCTTCCTCGCGCCCGGCCTGCACCGCCACGAGAAGAAGTACGCGCGCGGCTTCGTCGGCGCCGGTGTGCCGCTCTTCCTCTGCGGCGCGTACCTCGCCTACCTCATCCTGCCCAAGGCGGCGGCGACCCTCCTGGACTTCAGCCCGGACGGCACGGGCAACCTGATCCCGCTGGACGACTTCCTCGACATCGTCACCCGGCTCGTGGTCGTCTTCGGGCTCGCCTTCGAACTTCCGCTGCTGCTGGTCATGCTCAACTTCACCGGCATCCTCGGCGGCAAGCAGCTGTTGGGCTGGTGGCGGATCATGGTGCTCTGCATCACAGTCTTTTCCGCTGTCGCCACCCCCACCGGTGACCCCCTGACGATGGTCGCGCTCGCCGCGCCCATCGTGCTGCTCTACTTCGGCGCCGTCGCCATCTGCCTGTTCAACGACCGCCGCCGGGCCCGGAAAGACCCCTACGCGGCCCTGGACGACGACGAGGCGTCCGAGCTGGACAGCCCCGACGCGCTCGACGAAGGCGGCGGGACCGTACCGGCCCCCCGCGCGCTGCCCGAGGGCAAGGGCATCACGAGGGGCAAAGGCGGATCTTCTCGGTCCGACGGTTTCGGCGACGCCACCTGAGCGGATATGGTCCGCCCGTGACCAGCCAGATCACTCTCTTCGTCAACCCGACAGCGGGCCGCGGCCGAGGCGCCGGTGCGGCCCAGCCCGCCGCCGACGCGCTCCGTGAGGCCGGATTCGCCGTCCGCACGGTGGTCGGCACCGATGCGGCTGACGCGCTCGTACGGGCGCGCGAGGCCGTCGACGCCGGCACCGGCGCGCTGATAGCCGTCGGCGGTGACGGCATGACCTCCCTCGCACTGCAGGCCGTCGCCGGTACGGACACCCCGCTCGGCGTGGTCGCCGTTGGCACCGGCAACGACTTCGCGCGGGCCACCGGGCTGCCGGTCCGGCAGCCCGCCAAGGCGGGACGGCTCATCGGCGAGGCGCTGAAGGGCGGCCACGTCAGGACTCTCGACCTGGGGCGCGCGGGGGAGCACTGGTTCGGGTCGGTGCTGGCCTCCGGCTTCGACTCGCGGGTCAACGACCGCGGCAACCGGATGCGGTGGCCCGCCGGGCGACTCAAGTACGACCTGGCGATCCTCGCCGAACTGGCCGCCTTCCGGCCCATCCCCTACCGGCTCACCCTCGACGACGGCGAGCCGCGGGAGATCGAGGCCACGCTGGTGGCCGTGGGCAACGGGCCCTCCTACGGCGGGGGTATGCGCATCTGTCACGGCGCCGAGATGGACGACGGCCTGCTCGATGTGACGGTGGTGGGGGAGTGCAGCCGCGGCGCGCTGCTCCGCGTCTTCCCCCGCGTCTACAAGGGCACCCATCTGAGCCATCCCAGTGTCACCACCCACCGCGCCCGCAAGGTGACGCTGGAGGCGGCGAACGTCACGGGATACGCGGACGGTGAGCGGCTGGGGGCGTTGCCGCTGACCGCTGAGGTGGTGCCCGGTGCGGTGCGACTGCTCGTGCGGGAGTAACGACCTGCGCCAGGTCGTAAAGATCGTGAGCCGTGTCGGAGGTGGCCGGTAGGCTCGTAGACACGATGACCGAGGACCTGTCCCCCGCTGAGCGGTACGCCGCGGCGCGGAAACGCACCGCAGAGCAGGCCACCGCTCTCGGCTCCTTCCATGACCTGTACGACTTCGATCTCGACGAGTTCCAGATCGAGGCGTGCCAAGCCCTCGAAGCCGGAAAGGGAGTGCTGGTCGCGGCGCCGACCGGCTCCGGCAAGACGATCGTCGGCGAATTCGCCGTCCACCTGGCCCTCAGCCAGGGTCGCAAGTGCTTCTACACCACGCCCATCAAGGCGCTGTCCAACCAGAAGTACAACGACCTGGTCAAACGCTACGGCGCGGCCCGGGTCGGGCTGCTGACCGGGGACAACAGCGTCAACTCCGACGCACCCGTCATCGTGATGACGACCGAGGTGCTGCGGAACATGCTGTACGCGGGATCGCAGTCCCTCGTCGGCCTCGGACACGTGGTGATGGACGAGGTGCACTATCTCTCCGACCGCTTCCGCGGCGCCGTCTGGGAGGAGGTCATCATCCACCTCCCCGAGTCGGTCACCCTGGTCTCGCTCTCGGCGACCGTCTCCAACGCCGAGGAGTTCGGCGACTGGCTGGACACCGTGCGCGGCGACACACGGGTGATCGTCTCCGAGCACCGTCCGGTGCCGCTGTGGCAGCACGTGCTGGCCGGACGGCGGATGTACGACCTGTTCGAGGAGAAGGCCGACAAGCGGGAGGTCAACCCCGACCTGGTGCGGATGGCCCGGATGGAGAACAGCCGCGTCTCCGCCCCGCGCGACCGCCGCCGCGGCAATCCGCGCCGGGACGCGGAACGGGAGCGCGAGCGCCGGCAGCGGGCCCGGGTATGGACTCCGGGCCGGCCCGAGGTCATCGACCGGCTGGACTCCGAGGGCCTGCTGCCCGCGATCACCTTCATCTTCAGCAGGGCCGGCTGCGAGGCGGCCGTACAGCAGTGCCTGGCCGCCGGACTGCGGCTCAACGACAGCCCGGCGCGGGCCCGGGTGCGCCAGATCGTCGAGGAGCGCACCGAGGACATCCCGGACACCGACCTGCACGTGCTGGGCTATTTCGAGTGGCTGGAGGGCCTGGAGCGGGGTATCGCCGCGCACCACGCGGGCATGCTGCCCACCTTCAAGGAAGTCGTCGAGGAGCTGTTCGTCCGCGGCCTGGTCAAAGCCGTCTTCGCCACCGAGACACTCGCACTCGGAATCAACATGCCGGCCCGCTCGGTGGTGCTGGAGAAGCTGGTCAAGTGGAACGGCGAGCAGCACGCCGACATCACACCCGGCGAGTTCACCCAGCTGACGGGCCGCGCCGGGCGGCGCGGCATCGACGTCGAGGGGCATGCCGTCGTGCTGTGGCACCGTGGCATGGACCCCGGCGCGCTGGCGGGACTGGCCGGTACGCGTACGTATCCGCTGCGCTCCTCCTTCAAGCCGTCGTACAACATGGCGGTCAATCTGGTCGGCCAGTTCGGGCGGCATCGCTCACGTGAGCTGCTGGAGACCTCTTTCGCACAGTTCCAGGCGGACCGCTCGGTCGTCGGCATCTCGCGCCAGGTCCAGCGCAACGAGGAGGGGCTGGAGGGCTATCGCGACTCCATGACCTGTCATCTGGGCGACTTCGAGGAGTACTCGCGGCTGCGCCGGCAGCTGAAGGACCGGGAGACCGAGCTGGCCAAGCAGGGCGCGGTGCAGCGCCGGGCACAGGCGGCGGCCGCACTCGAGAAGCTCAAGCCCGGGGACGTCATCCATGTCCCCACCGGCAAGTTCGCCGGGCTGGCCCTGGTGCTGGACCCCGGGACCGGGGCCGGTGGGCGCGGTCCCGCACACCAGCGCGGCTGGCAGCAGCAGGACGGGCCCCGGCCGCTCGTGCTCACCGCACAGCGGCAGGTCAAGCGGCTCGGCTCGATCGACTTCCCCGTTCCGGTGGAGCCGCTGGAGCGGATGCGCATCCCCAGGTCCTTCAACGCCCGCAGCCCCGATTCGCGCCGTGATCTGGCCTCCGCCCTGCGCACCAAGGCGGGCCACCACGCACCACCGAGGCACCGCAAGGAGCGCGCGGCCGCCGCCGACGACACCGAGATCGCCCGGCTGCGCGCCGATATCCGGCGGCACCCCTGCCACGGCTGCGACGAGCGCGAGGACCACGCCCGCTGGGCCGAGCGATACCACCGCCTCAGGCGTGATACCCGTCAGCTGGAGCGCCGGATCGAGGGCCGGACGAACACCATCGCCCGTACCTTCGACCAGGTCTCCGCCCTGCTGACGGAGCTGGGGTATCTGCGCGGCGACGAGGTGACCGATGACGGGCGGCGGCTGGCGCGGCTCTACGGCGAGCTGGACCTGCTGGCCAGCGAGTGCCTGCGCGACGGCGTCTGGGAAGGCCTGCCCTCCTCCGAGCTGGCCGCCTGCGTCTCGGCGCTGGTGTACGAGGCGCGTGCCGCGGATGACGCGCTGCCACCCAAACTGCCGGGCGGCGCGGCCAGGAGCGCGCTGGAGGAGATGGTGCGCATCTGGGGGCGCCTGGACGCGCTGGAGGAGGAGCACCGCATCCGCCAGACCGAAGGGGTCGGACAGCGCGAACCGGACCTGGGCTTCGCCTGGGCCGCGTACCGCTGGGCGGAGGGTCATGCCCTGGACGCGGTGCTGCGCGACGCCGACATGCCCGCGGGTGACTTCGTGCGCTGGTGCAAGCAGTGCATCGATGTGCTCGGCCAGGTCGCGGTCGCGGCGCCGGCCGGCGGCACCGTCGCGAAGAACGCGCGCAAGGCGGTGGAGGCGATGCGTCGCGGGGTCGTCGCGTACACCAGCGTGGGCTGACGAAGCGGGAGAGGGCTTCGCCGTTCGTTCCGGCGTCGGTGCGGCGCCGGAACGAACGCGCGCGAGGTCCTCACATCGGCGCGGGCCTGATGACGGCGAAGGGTGCGCCGAACGGGTCGGCGAGCCAGGCGATCCGGCCGACGTCGGGCACGTCCGAGGCGGCCATCAGGACGGACCCGCCGTTCGCCTCCGCCTTGGCGGCGGTCTCGTCGACGTCCGCCACGTCGAAGTACGGAATCCAGCGTGTCTCCTCCGCGCCCGGGTGGAGCGGTGCGATGCCGCCGAAGGAGGCCTCCTGCTGTTCACCGGCGGCGGTGGAGAGCACGGTGTACGTCATGCCGGGCACCTCCATCGTCTCGGACCGCCAGCCGAACAGGTGGCGGTAGAAACCGTGTGCGGCCGCGGGGTCCGCGGTGTGCAGCTCGGTCCAGCACAGGGCGTTGGTGTCCGAGGTCTTCTCCAGCCCCTCGATGGCGGCCGGCTGCCAGACGGAGAAGTCGGCGCCGCCCGGGTCGGTGAGGGCGGACATCCGCCCGGCGTTCATGACATCGAACGGTTCGACCCGTACGGTTCCGCCTCCCTGTTCGACCGCCTCGGCGGTGGCGTCGGCGTTCGAGGTGTGGAAGTACACAGTCCAGGCCGGGCTCGCGCCGTCCTCGGTGAGCGGTCCCAAAGCCGCGACGGTCTTGCCGTCCAGCTGGAAGAAGCCGTATCCGCCCGCCTCCGGGCCCGCCGTCCGGAAGTCCCAGCCGAAGACGCTGCCGAAGAACGCGGCCGCGGCTTTGGTGTCGGGGGTCCCGAGATCAAGCCAGCTGGGGGAGCCGGTCACGAAGTCAGTGGTCAGCATCGTGGGGTGGCCTGCCTTTCGCGTGAGGAGATCAAGCCGTCGCCGGGTCGGGTCCTGGTCCACCGAGCCCGCTTGTATATAGATGATCGCGGCCGAAAGGGCACTGCACGACCGGGCTCGCGCCACGCGTGGCGTTGACCGGCGGGCCGCACAGGGGGATGTTCTGCGAGGCGCCAGAACAGCTCAGTCCTCGTGTCCTCACAGGAGGTCGATGTGCGCACCACGAAGAGTTCCAGAGCCCGCCGCTGGGCCGCCGCCGCGACCGCGCTCGCCGCCGTCGCGGCGCTGTCTTCCGCGGCTCTCGCGCAGCCCCGGTCCCCGGCAGGGCACCACGGCGGCGACCCGGCGGGCACCCTGCGGCTCACCCAGATCCAGGCCATGGCCACGCACAACAGCTACCACCGCGAGGTCTCCTTCGCCGAGCAGCAGCTGATGGGCGAGCACGACCCCAATTTCCGTACGCTGCTTTTCAGCCATGCCTCGCTGCCCCTGCAGTTCGCCCGCCAGCAGGTCCGGGGCATCGAACTGGACGTCTTCCCCGATCCGGACGGCGGCCTCTACGCCGAACCGCTGATCCGCCGGGATGCCGGGCTGCCACCGGCGGCGGACCCGGACCTGCGCGAGCCCGGCTTCAAGGTGCTGCACTGGGCGGACTTCGACCACCGGAGCAGCTGCGTCACCCTCACCCGCTGCCTGACGCAGGTGAAGGAGTGGTCCGAGCGGCAGCCCGGCCACGTGCCCGTGCCCATCCTTCTCGAGCTCAAGCAGACCGATCCGGAGCTGGAGGCACGCGGCGGGGCGAAGAGCCCGCCCTGGGACACCGCCATGCTCGACGCCCTGGACACCGCGATCCGTGGGGTCTTCCCGGACGGCAGGACGGTCACACCGGACGACATCCGCCGTCCTGGTGAGACGCTCGGGCAGTCCGTGCGCCGGCACGGCTGGCCCCGGGTGGCCGGCCACCGCGGCGAGGTGATGTTCCTGATGGACAACGACGACCAGAAGCTGCAGGACGCCTACCGGGCGGGCGGCCGGGAGAGCCTGCAGGGCCGGGTGCTGTTCACCGACTCCGAGCCCGGCCGTCCGGACGCCGCCTTCATGAAGATCAACGACCCGACCGGGGCCAACAAGACGGCCATCCAGGACCTGGTCCGACGGGGCTACTTCGTGCGCACCCGCTCCGACGTGCCGCTCGGCCAGGCCTCGAGCGGGGACACCCGCATGCTGCGGGACGCCCTGGACTCCGGCGCCCAGATGGTCTCCACCGACTTCCCGGTCCCCGGCCTGGCCGCGCGCTACGGCTCCGACTATGTCGCAGAACTCCCGGACGGTGACGGTCCGGTGCGCTGCGACCCGGTCAGCGTGCCCCCCGCGAAGTGCCCTCAGGGACCGTTGGAGCGCTGAGGCCTACCGCGCCGCCTGCCGCGTCTCCTGCTCCGCCTCCACCCGCGCGTTCCACTCCTTCTTCGAAGCCCGCCAGCCTTCCTCGTCGTGGCCCAGGCGCCAGTAGCCGGAGATGGACAACTGCTCGCGCGGCACGCCGCGTTCGAGCCGCAGGTGGCGGCGGAGTTCCTTCACGAAGCCCGCCTCGCCGTGCACGAAGGCCTGCGGCTGCCCGGACGGGAACTCCAGTGCCCGTACGGCCTCTACCAGCCGTTCGCCCACGCGGGCCCCGCCGCGGTGCAGCCAGACCACCTCGGCGGTGTCCGGCGCGCTCAGCTTCTGCTCCTCCGCCGGGCCCGCGACCTCGATGAGCGCACGTACGGAGGCCTGCGCCGGCATGGCCTCCAGCGCGGCCGCGATGGCGGGCAGCGCGCTCTCGTCGCCGGCCAGCAGGTGCCAGCCGGCTTCCGGGCCGGGTCGGTAGGCGCCGCCGGGGCCGAGGAAGCGGATCTCCTCGCCGGGCTCGGCGCGCAGCGCCCAGACCCCGGCCAGCCCCGTCTCGCCGTGCACGACGAAGTCGAGCGTCAGCTCACGCTTGTCCGGGTCCCATGCGCGCACGGTGTACGTACGGGTCATCGGCCACTGGTCGCGCGGGAAGTCGGCGCGGATGCGGTCGATGTCGAAGGGCTCGGGGTAGTCGGCGCCCGGGACCGGGAAGAGCAGCTTGACGTAGTGATCCGTGTACTCGCCCGCGGCGAAGTCCGTCAGGCCGGCGCCGCCGAGGACGACCCGGACCAGGTGGGGCGTCAGCCGCACGGTGCGCACCACGCGGGCCTGGTGGACCTGGGTCTGCTTACGGGCCGGACGGTCTGCCACGTGGGCCTCCTGCGACACTGCGGGGCGATCACTGGTTAGGTTTACCTAACCTATCACCCCGGGTATGCC
This sequence comes from Streptomyces sp., assembly GCF_050698815.1. Taxonomy (GTDB): domain Bacteria; phylum Actinomycetota; class Actinomycetes; order Streptomycetales; family Streptomycetaceae; genus Streptomyces. Next base: position 14,911 of record NZ_JBOHCV010000604.1, on the reverse strand, counting down.
GACGGCCCGGACCGCATCACCGCGCCCGCGCCGTCAGCGTCGCCAGCAGCCGCTCCAGGGAGCCTCCGAGCCCCCACCGCTCCGCCAGCGCCCGCAGGGCCTCCGGGTCGCGGGCGCGCACCGGCAGGGCGGCATCGAAGTCCGGCAGTACGACGTCGTCCGCGACCCTGATCACCTTCGGCGCCACCGCGAGATAGGGCCGCGCCTCGTCCAGCCGCCTGCGCTGCGCCGGCGTCAGCCCGGACGTCCGGTCGTCCACGGCCGCCAGGATCCCGGCCAGGTCGCCGTACCGGTCCATCAGCTTCGCGGCGGTCTTCTCACCGACACCTGGGACGCCGGGCAGACCGTCGCTCGGGTCGCCCCGCAGCAGTGCCAGATCGGCGTAACCCCCGCCGTCCACGCCGTACTTGGCGCGGAGCGCCGCACCGTCGTAGGTGTCGAGGGTGCCCACACCCTTGACCGGATACAGCACCCGCACGCCCCGCGCGTCGTCGACGAGCTGGAAGAGATCACGGTCACCGGTGACGATCGCGACGGGCCCTTCGGCGCGGGCCGTCAGAGTGCCGATGACGTCGTCCGCCTCGAACCCCGCCGCACCCACCCGCGCGATTCCGACCGCGTCGAGCACCTCGTCGATCACCGGCACCTGAGGGCTGAGCGTGTCCGGGGTCTCCTCGGTGTCCGGGCCCCCGGTCACCTCTTCGGCGACGCGGTGCGCCTTGTACGAGGGGATCAGCTCGACACGCCACTGGGGCCGCCAGTCGAAGTCCATGCAGGCGACCAGGGAATGCGGGTGATGGTCACGGACCAGCCGGGCGATGAAGTCGAGCAGTCCGCGCACCGCGTTCACCGGCGTGCCGTCCGGCGCCCTGACCGTGTCCGGCACTCCGAAGTAGGCACGGAAGTAGAGGGACGAGGTGTCCAGGAGCATCAGGTTGCGCGCCGTCGTCGTAGTCACGCCCCGATGATGCCGCACGGGTGTGACAGCGGGCGGCCGGCGGCGCGGGCGCGGGCCGCCTTACGATGACGTCATGGCCGGCACACACACGTACGAGATCACCGTCGTGTGGACGGGCAACCTCGGGGCGGGCACCCAGGACTACCGTGCCTTCAGCCGCGCGTACGAGGTGCTGGCAGGGGCGAAGCCGCCCATCGCGGCCTCCGCCGATCCGCACTTCCCACCCGGCGGGCGGTGGCGGAGCGTTCACCGAGTCGGTGCTGCGGTCCCGGGTGACCGTCGCCGAGGACTCGATGGTGGCGAAGGCCATCACGCTGCACGGCGGTGTGCCGCAGCTGTGCTTCATCGCACGCTCCGTCAACTTCCCCGTGCGGCACGAGCCGACGGTGCGGGTGACACCGGAGTGACGGCGGGCGTGCACCGCGCGCGACCGTAACCCGCCTGCGGCTGGCGGGAATTGACCTGACCCGCCGACGGCCGTGCCTCTACGCTCTTCCTCGTGCGAACCACGCACTCCCGGTCCGTCAGCGGGCTGAGGCGCGGTACACGTCCACGCGTGGTGCCCGCCGGCGGATGACCGCCGGGAGTCGAGGAACGCCCCATGGTGGAGCGGCCACCTCGGAGCCGCGACGGGGGGCGTACGGTGCCGGTATGGCGCACACCGTGAATACCGGCACCGTGCGACGCGTCGTCTCGCTCGTTCCCTCGCTGACCGAGGCGCTCGCGGCGACCGAACCCGGGCTGCTGGCCGGCGCGACCGACTGGTGCAGCCATCCGGCTCAGCTGGAGGTGACCCGGGTGGGCGGGACCAAGAACCCGGATGTGGAGCGGATCGCCGCACTCGCCCCCGACCTCGTGCTGGCCAACGAGGAGGAGAACCGCGAACCGGATCTCGCTGCCCTCCGTGCCGCCGGCATCGAGGTCCTGGTCACCGAAGTACGCACGCTGCCCCAGGCGTTCGGCGAACTGGACCGGATGCTGACACAGGGCTGCGGGCTGGCCCGCCCGGCATGGCTGGCCCAGGCGGAGGACGCCTGGCGGGAGGTGCGCGCGGAGTTCGACGTGCGCGCCGTCGTACCCGTGTGGCGCAGGCCGTGGATGGTGCTCGGCCGGGACACCTTCGCGGGTGCGCTGCTCGCGTACCTCGGTGTACGCAACGTCTACGCGCACCATTCCGAGCGCTACCCGCGCCTTCCCCTCGCGGAGCTGGTCGAGCCGGGCCGGGCCGACCTCGTCGTGCTGCCCGACGAGCCCTACCGCTTCGCCGCCCAGGACGGCCCGGAAGCCTTCCCGGCGCTGCCCGCCGCCCTCGTCAGCGGCCGGTCTCTCACCTGGTACGGGCCCTCGCTGACCGAGGCTCCGGCCAGGCTGGCCGCGGCGCTGCGGTCAGCGCTGGGCTGACCCGTCCCCGCTAGCCCTGCTGTCCCAGCGACTCCAGCGAGGAGGGGGCGCGCGCCGCGTCCACCAGCGCGCGCATGACGCGGACGTCGTCGCCCTCCTCCGGATGCCACTGGACGGCCAGCGCGAAGGGGTGCTCGGCGTCCGGGAGTTCGACGGCCTCGACGGTGCCGTCCGCCGCGTACGCGCTCGGCACCAGGCCGTCGCCGAGCCGGGCCACCGCCTGGTGGTGGTAGGTGGGCACGGACACCGGCTCGGGCAGCGCCCGGGCGAGACGGCTGCCGGCCACCGGCCGCACCGGGTGCTGCGCGAAGACGCCCGGCCCGCCGCGGTGGCCCTCCAGGTGCTGGACCAGCGTGCCGCCGCACACCACGTTGAGCACCTGCATGCCCCGGCAGATGCCGAGCAGCGGTACGCGCCGGGCGAGGGCGGCCTCGGTCAGGGCGAGCTCCCAGGCGTCCCGCTCCGGCGAGGGCGGCCCGCACTCCGGCTCGGGCGCGGCCCCGTACCGCACCGGCTCGACGTCCGGACCGCCGGAGACGACCAGCGCGTCCAGCCGCGCCACGATCTCGTCCGCGCGCTCTGGCGCGTCCGGGGGCAGCAGCGCGGCGCAGCCGCCCGCGCGCTGGACGAGACGGTGGTACCCGGCGGGCAGGACTGCGGCGCTGTGCCGCCACACGCCCCAGTGGACGTCGTTCTCCAGATACGTGCTGATGCCGATCAGCGGCGAGTGCATGAGGCGGGTCCTCCGGCGGCGGGGTCTCGTCGTCGGTCCAGCCTACGGCTGCGGTTCGGCGGTCCGCTCCGCCCCGTCCGTGCCGCGCTCCAGCTCCGCCTCGGCCTCGGCGAGCGCCGCGAACTCCTCCTCCGGGGCGGCGGCGACCAAGTGGTGCCGGCTGTAGAAGGCGAAGTAGCCGACGGCCACCACGTACAGGATGAGGGCGATGCCGGCGGCTGTCGGGTCGACCAGGAAGGTGGCGACGACGGCGGAACATGCGAGCACGAAGGCGACCGAGGAGGTGATCAGACCGCCCGGGGTGCGGTAGGGACGGTGCAGGTCCGGCTCGCGGCGGCGCAGCACGATGTGCGAGAGCGACATCAGTACGTAGCTGATGGCCGCACCGAAGACCGCGATGTTCAGCATCCGGGCGCCGTCGCCGGTGGCCGCGGCCAGCCCGAAACCGATCGCGCCGGGCACCAGCAGACCGAGGTAGGGGGCCTTGCGGCGACTGGTCAGGGAGAGGAAACGGGGCAGATACCCGGCGCGGGAGAGGGCGAAGAGCTGCCGCGACCCGGCGTAGATCAGGGAGAAGAAGGAGGCCACCAGGCCGGCCAGACCCGCGTAGTTGACGATCCGGCTCAGCGTGGTGTCGCCGCCGGATGCTTCCTGGAGTGCGGCTACGAGCGGGTTGTCGGCGTCCTTGATGGCGTCCGAACCGGCGGCACCGGCGGCGGGCAGCAGGGTCAGCAGGGCGAGCACCACCAGGATGCCGATCGCCCATGCCATCGCCTTCGGCAGCGACCTCGCGGGATCGCGGGTCTCCTCGGCGGCCAGCGGTACGCCCTCGATGCCGAGGAAGAACCACATGCCGAACGGGAAGGCGGCCCAGATGCCCAGCACCCCCAGCGGCAGCCACGCACTGGAGCCGACGGCGCTGCTGTCGACCGCGATGTCGTTGAGCGAGCCGGCGTCGAAGTGGGCGAAGGCCCCGATGCAGAAGACGAGCAGGGCGGCTACCGCGATGCCGGTCACCACGAAGCTGAAGCGCAGCGCTTCGCCGACGCCCCACAGATGGATGCCGATGAACAGGACGAAGCAGACGAGGTACACCGGCCAGCCGGACTCCAGACCGAACAGACCGAGCGATTCGACGTAGCCGCCGATGAAGACGGCGATGGCGGAAGGGGCGAGTATGTACTCGATGAGGATGGCGATGCCGGTCAGGAAGCCGCCCCAGGTTCCCAGCGCGCGGCGGGCGAAGCCGTAGCCGCCGCCGGCGGTGGGCAGGATCGAGGACAGTTCCGCGAGCGAGAAGACCAGGCAGGCGTACATCGTGCCCATCAGCACGGTGGCTATCGCCAGGCCGCCGAAGCCGCCCTCGGCGAGGCCGAAGTTCCAGCCCGCGTAGTCGCCTGAGACGACGTAGGCGACACCGAGACCGGTCAGCAGCAGCCAGCCCGCGCTGCCGCGCCGGAGCGTGCGCCGCTCGAGGTACGTCTCGGCACTGTCCGGGCCGCTGTCGGTGGACGTATGTGACAGCTGAGGGGACTCGCTTCCATCGGCCATGACCGCTCCTGCCTCCGGCATTGGTGTGAGGTCATACCTTTGCTCCGAGCCCGGCGGCTGCGCAACCCCCTGTGCGTTTACGTTCGGGTTACGTGTCCGGGTGCGGGTGCGGGTGCGGGTGCGGGTGTGGAAGTCCCCGCCCCGGCCCGTCTCACGTCAGGAAGCCGCGCAGCAGGGCGGCCGTGCCCGCGCAGTGTTCACGCGTCACCGCGCGGGCCCGCTCGGAGTCGCCCGCGAGTACCGCGTCGACCAGGGCGGCGTGCTGCTGCTGTGCGTGCTCCAGGTTGCGTACCAGCAGCGGAATGCGCGCCAGCAGGTCGTTGACCCGTGCCCGGACGGCCGCGTACTGCGCCGTGAGCGAAGGTGAGCCGGCCAGCTCGACCAGGGTGAGGTGGAAGAGGGTGTCGCTGCGCCGGTACTCGGGCAGCGCCGCGTCCCGGGTGGCGTCCAGGGCCGCGCGCAGCCGTGCCGCCTCCGCCCCGGACAGGCCGCGGGCCGCGCACAGTTCGGCGGCGCCCGCCTCCAGTACTTCGCGGAAGCGCAACGTGTCCGCCACGTCCACCACCTCCGGGGGCGTGGTCGCGCCCTCGGCGCCCTCGGCGCCGGCTCCGGGAGGCGGCGGCTGCCGTACGAAGGTGCCGCCGTACCGCCCGCGCCGGCTCTCCACCCATCCCTGATCCGCGAGCACCCTGAGCACCTCGCGCAGCGTCACCCGGCTGATCCCCAGCCGGTCGGCCAGCTCGCGCTCGGCGGGCAGCCGGTCGCCGTCCGGCACCAGCCCGAGCCGGACGATCTGGAGTATCTGCTCCAGCGCCTCCTCGAAGCCGTTGCCGGCCCGCACCGGCCGGAGCACGGCGGCCAGCCGGTCGACGTCACTCGGCCGGGGTGCTTGGCCAGGGGTTTCTCCGGGACTCTGCTCGCGAGCCTGCCGGTGCTCGGCTGTCACTGGACCTCCCTCATCGGAACCCCTTCCAATCCAATGGTCTTCCCGACTACCTTATGACTTCCGGCGGACCGACAGGAGGCCCTGACGTGGCAGACCGCATATCCCCTCTCTCCGTGGACGAGCTGCGCGTGCTCGTCGAGCGGGAAGAGATCGACACCGTCGTGCTGGCCTTCACCGACATGCAGGGACGTCTGCAGGGCAAGCGCTTCGCCGCCGGCCACTTCCTGGACGAGGTCCTGGAGGGAGGCACCGAGGGCTGCAACTACCTGCTGGCCGTGGACGTCGACCTGAACACCGTCGACGGCTACGCCATGTCTTCCTGGGAGCGCGGCTACGGCGACTTCGCCATGCACGGCGACACCGGCACCCTGCGCCGCGTGCCCTGGAACCCGGGCACGGCCATGATCACCGCAGACCTCACCTGGCACGACCGCTCCCCGGTGGTCGCCTCACCGCGGCAGATCCTGCGCCACCAGCTCGACCGCCTCGCCGAGCGCGGCTGGAGCGCGTACGCGGGCACCGAGCTGGAGTTCATGGTCTTCCAGGACACCTACGAGCAGGCGTGGGACGGCGGCTATCGCGGCCTCACCCCCGCCAACCAGTACAACGTCGACTACTCCATTCTCGGCACCGGCCGGGTCGAGCCGCTGCTGCGCCGCATCCGCAACGAGATGGGTGCGGCCGGCATGGTCGTGGAGTCCGCGAAGGGCGAGTGCAACCTCGGCCAGCACGAGATCGCCTTTCGCTACGACGAGGCGCTCACGACCTGCGACCAGCACGTCATCTACAAGACCGGCGCGAAGGAGATCGCCGCCCAGTCGGGCCAGGCGCTGACCTTCATGGCCAAGTACGACGAGCGCGAGGGCAATTCCTGCCACATCCACCTCTCCCTGCGCGACGAGACCGGCGCCCCGGTCTTCGCCGACGGGGACGGTCCGTACGGGATGTCCCGCATCCACCGGCACTTCCTCGCCGGACAGCTCGCGGCGCTGCGTGAGTTCACGCTCCTCTACGCCCCGAACATCAACTCCTACAAGCGGTTCCAGCCCGGCTCCTTCGCTCCCACCGCCGTCGCCTGGGGTCCCGACAACCGCACCTGCGCGCTGCGGATCATCGGGCACGGACACGGTCACCGGCTGGAGAACCGGGTGCCGGGCGGCGACGTCAATCCCTACCTGGCCGTCGCCGGGATGATCGCCGCCGGGCTGTACGGCGTCGACCACGAGCTGGAGCTGCAGGACGTCTGCACCGGCAACGCCTATACGGGCGACGCGGCGCACGTGCCCGCCACCCTGCGCGAGGCTGCCGAGTTGTGGGAGGGGAGCGCCATCGCGCGCAAGGCCTTCGGCGCCGAGGTGGTCGAGCACTACCGCACGATGGCGCGGGTGGAGCAGGAGGCGTACGACAAGGCCGTCACGGACTGGGAGCGCTACCGCTCCTTCGAGCGCATGTAAGGACCAGCTTTGCAGGACGAGCAGCACACGCACGAACTCGCGGTCGTCAATCCCGCGACCGAGGAACTGATCACCACCGTCCCCGCGGCCACCGCCGCCGACGTCGACGCGGCCGTCCGGCGGGCCGCCCACGCGCAGCGCGCCTGGGCGGCGCTGGCCCCGGCCGACCGGGCCCGGCTGCTGCGCCGCTTCGCCGTCGCGGTCGACGAACACCGCGAGGAACTGGCCCGGCTGGAGGTCCAGGAGGCGGGCCACCCGGTCGGCAACGCCCTGGGCGAGGCCGGCAACGTCCGCGACGTCCTCGACTACGCGGCCGGGGGGGTGGAGCGGCTGACCGGCAGCCAGATCCCTGTCGACGGAGGCGTCAACCTCACCTTCGCGGAGCCGCTGGGTGTGGTCGCCGTCATCGCGCCCTGGAACTTCCCCATGCCGGTCGCCGCCTGGGGCACCGCTCCCGCCCTGGCCGCCGGTAACGCGGTCGTGCTCAAGCCCGCCGAGACGACGCCGCTGACCGCGCTGCGGCTGGCCGAACTCGGCCTGGCGGCCGGGCTGCCCGAGGGCCTCTTCCAGGTGCTGCCCGGCGAGGGCCCGGTCGCCGGCACGGCGCTGGTCGAGCACAGCGGCGTCGCCAAGGTCGTCTTCACCGGCTCCACGCCCGTCGGCAAGGACATCATGGCCAGGTGCGCCGCGCGCGTGAAGCGGGTGACGCTCGAACTCGGCGGCAAGAGCCCCAACATCGTCTTCGCCGATGCCGACCTGGCGCGGGCCGCGGCCGCCGCGCCCGGCTCCTTCCTCGACAACACCGGCCAGGACTGCTGTGCCCGCAGCCGTATCCTCGTCCAGCGCGAGGTCTACGACCGTTTCCTGGAGCTGCTGGAGCCGGAGGTCAAGGCCTTCGCGGCCGGCGATCCGGCAGATCCCGGCACCCGGATGGGTCCGCTGATCTCGGCACGTCAGCGGGAGCGGGTGCGGGGGTACGTACCCGAGGACGCCCCCGCCCTGATCCGCGGACAGGTGCCGGACGGAAAGGGCTACTGGTATCCGGCGACCGTGCTGGAGGGGGCGCCGGGCGACCCGCGCAGCGCCGAAGAGATCTTCGGCCCGGTCGCCGTCGCGATCCCCTTCGACGACGAGGCGGACGCGATCCGGCTCGCCAACGACACCGAATACGGCCTCTCCGGCTCCATCTGGACCCGCGACGTCGGCCGCGCACTGCGCGTCTCGCGCGCCGTCGCGGCGGGCAACCTTTCCGTCAACTCACACAGCGCCGTGCGCTACACCACCCCCTTCGGCGGTTACAAGCAGTCCGGACTCGGCCGGGAACTCGGCCCGGACGCGCTCACCGCCTTCACCGAGACCAAGAACGTCTTCATCAGTACGGAGGAGCAGCCGTGACCGACCCGATCACCGGCTCCGCAGGAGCAACGTCCGTGTGCCGGCGCCTCGTCGGCCGTACCGCCGTCGTCACCGGCGCGGGCAGCGGCATCGGCCTCGCCGCCGTCCGGCGCCTCGCCTCGGAGGGTGCGCGCGTGGTGTGCGCCGACGTGGACGCCGAACGCGGCAAGGAGGCCGCCGAGCAGTCCGGCGGACTGTACGTGGAGACCGACGTCACCGATGCCGGTCAGGTCGAGGCCTTGTACAAGGCGGCACACGACACCTACGGTTCGGTCGACATCGCCTTCAACAACGCGGGCATCTCACCACCCGACGACGACTCGATCCTCACCACCGGTCTGGACGCCTGGCAGCGGGTGCAGCAGGTGAACCTCACCTCGGTCTATCTGTGCTGCAAGCACGCCATTCCGTACATGCGGCGGCAGGGCAGCGGCTCCATCATCAACACCGCCTCCTTCGTCGCCGTGCTGGGCGCCGCCACTTCGCAGATCAGCTACACCGCGTCCAAGGGCGGGGTACTGGCCATGTCACGGGAGCTGGGCGTGCAGTTCGCGCGGGAGGGCATCCGGGTCAATGCGATCTGCCCCGGCCCCGTCAACACCCCGCTGCTGCGGGAGCTGTTCGCTAAGGACCCCGAGCGCGCGCAGCGGCGGCTCGTGCACGTGCCGCCGGGCCGGTTCGCGGAGCCGGACGAGATCGCGGCCGCGGTCGCCTTCCTGGCCAGCGATGACGCCTCCTTCGTCAACGCCACCGATTTCATGGTCGACGGCGGCATCTCGGGGGCGTATGTGACGCCGGTCTAGCACGCCGCGGGCCGGGGCGCGAGCGCCTGGGCGGCATGTGATGCGAACATCTGTTGCCCTACAGTGCCGTGCGTGAGCATGACGACACCGCCCGGCTGGTACGCCGACCCCGAACCGGCCCGGACCGCCGGCACCGGTGCGCGGGAACGCTGGTGGGACGGCACCGGCTGGACCGGCCAGACCCGCACGCGGGGTGCCGCGCGCGGCCCCCTGGTCGCGGGGATCGTCGGCGCGCTGGTGCTCCTCGCGGCCCTGGCCGTCGGCGCCGTGCTGGTCTTCGGCGGTTCCGGCGTCTTCAGCGCCGGTACGGGCGACGACGGGGCCGGGGGTGGCAAGCACGACGACGCGAGCAGACCCACGGACCCGCCGGACCGCCCGGACCCGAGGGCCGAAGCCCCTGCCGACGGCGTCGACCTGCCCGTGCTCGACGGCTGGCAGCACGATCCCGACGGGCCCATGGCCGGCACGGGGGAGTACACCTGCCCCGGTGGCGACGGGAAGAGCTGTCTGCGCGGTTCCGCGGTCATCGTGGTGGCGGGCACCGACGCCGGCGACCCGGAAGACGTGGCCAGGAACGACATCGAGCGGTTCGCCGAACTCGCCTACAGCAAGGACACCTACGGCGGCATCACCTCGCACAAGGTGCTCGCCACCGAGACGGCCACCGTCGCGGGCCAGGACGCCTATCGCGTCCGCTGGAAGATCGTGAACAGGAAGAAGCCGGACGCCTACGTCGAGTCCGTCGCCTTCCCTCACCCGGACGGTTCCGGGGAGATGCTGCTGCTGCGTACCGGCTTCGACATCCACCGGGACGCCCCGCCGCTCGGTGACATGGACCGGCTGGCCGGCGGTGTGACCGAGGGAGCGAGGAAGGACGCGGGGGAAGGCGGGACCGACCCCGGCGAACAGGCCTGACGGCCCCTCAGAGACGAACAGGCCTGACGGCCTCAGAGAAAGGTGTGCCCCTCGCCCCGGTAGGTCGGCACCGTCTCCGTCACGCGTCCGCCCTCCACCAGCCGCAGGGCGGCGAACCGCTCGCACAGCTCCCCGGCCTTGGCGTGCCGGAACCACACCCGGTCACCGATCAGCAGGTCGTCGGCGGGCGGTCCCAGCAGCGGCGTCTGCACCTCGCCGGGCCCCTCCCGCGGGTCGTAGCGCAGCCCCTGCGGAAGGTAGGGCTGCGGCAGCCGGTCCCGGCCCGGCGCCCCTGACGCCGGATACCCGCCGCCCAGCACCGTCACCACACCGACCCCGGGCCTGCGTACCACCGGCAGTGCGAAGAGCGCGGCGGGCCGCCCGGTGAAGGAGGTGTAGTGGTCGAAGAGACACGGCATGAACAGTCCCGAGCCGGCCGCTATCTCGGTCACCGCCTCCTCCGCGGCCGTGTGCTGCACGCTGCCGGTGCCGCCGCCGTTGACGAACTCCAGGTCCGGCGCGACCCTGCGCACCCCCCGTACCGCGGCCGCCCGCCTGGCGGCCAGCTCGCGCCGTGCGGCCGACTGCATCGCCCGCACACCGCGCGAGCGCAGCCGGCTGCCCGGCGCCGCGTCGCCCACGCCCGCCACATGTCCCTCGTACGCCATCAGCCCGACCAGCCGGAAGCCCGGCCGCCGGGTCACCGAGCGGGCCAGCTCCGCGAGTTCGGTGGGGGAGTGCACCGGCGACCGGCGTGCCCCGACCCGGAACCGGCCGCCGAACAGCCGCAGCGAGGTGTCCAGTTCCAGGCAGACGCGGATCTGCGCACGGCCGCCGTCCCGTGCCGCGTCGATCAGCTCCAGCTGTGCCGCGTCGTCGACCATGACGGTCACGGCCTCCGCCGCCTTCGGATCACCCGCGAGCTCGGCGTAGCCCGCCCGGTCCGCCGAGGGATACGCCAACAGCACGTCCCGGACTCCGCAGCGGGCCAGCCACAGGGACTCCGCGAGCGTGAAGCTCAGCACCCCGGCGAAGCCGTCGCGCGCCAGCACCCGCTCCAACAGGGCCCGGCACCGAACCGACTTGGTCGCCACCCGGACAGGCTTGCCCGCCGCGCGGCGCACCAGATCGTCGGCGTTGGCATCGAACGCCTCCACGTCGACGAGGGCCAGCGGCGCGTCCAGATGCGCGGTGGCGCGGTCGTAGCGGGCCCGGTCGGCTGCGAGGTCGGCTGTGGTCTCGAACACCCGGGCAGCTTGCCAGAGCACGGGCGTGTGGGACAGCCCCGGGCAGGTCGACCGGGTTGCCGCACCCACCTGTTCGCCCCGTAGAGTGACCGCCGCACGCTGTGTAAGGCTGCGGCCTGCGGCGTGTTGTCCGTTACGAACCGGCATGCCCCGAAAGGCATTCGTGTGGGCTGGCACTGCGCGCGGGAGGGGTGCAATTGAGCACGGGCCCCGACCGCAAGCACCCTCCTGCCCCTCCGCCGGACTCGGTCCGGGAGTATCCCCGGGTCCCGCCCCGTCCCGTCATTCCGCCCCGTCCCGTCGTACCGCCGCGCCCGAGCGTGCCGCCGAAGTCCGCCCCGGACTCCGGCCGGCGGCAGCCCCGGCCGGCCAACCGCCCCGCGCACACGGCTGATACCGCCGAAACGGCCGGGGAGCACAACAAGAAAGACGAGCGCACCGCACAGATGCCGCACGACACGGAAGCGGACGACGCCCGGCCGGCGACGTCACCCCCGCTGCCCGCCCGGCCACGCCCGCCCGTACCGTCCCTGCCGCCGCAGCCTCCGCCACCCACCGGGGAGCCGCTGACCTCCGCCACCCTGGGCCGCGCCCGCAGCACGCCGGGCATGGCGATGCCGCCGGAAGCCGCGACGACTTCTGTCACCGGATCCGCCGGTGCCGGGGTGACCACCGCCCGGAGCCCGGTCCGGACGCCGGGCGGCAGGCGGGAGGAGGAGTACGACTCGGGGCCTCCCACCGCGCAGTTGCGGGCGATCCGCGACAAGCCGGCAACCACCCGGCCCGCGCCGCGTACGGTCGCCGCCGCCGTCTGTCTCGTGCTCGGCGTCGGGCTGCTCGGCGGCGCCGCCGCGGGCACCTGGTTCACCGGCGACCCGGGTGAACAGGCCACCGCCGAGGAGAAGTTCGACCACACACGCGGACTGTGGCACAGCGTGCCCGTCAACACTCTCTTCCCGCGCGAGATCAAGGGGGTGGGCGCGGGTCCTGGGCGCGCCGACCGCCACTGGGTCCGGGTCGCCGTCGCGCCGGACAGCGACTGCCGGCACGTCTTCGACCCCCTGCTCGCCAAGGCCCTCTCTCCGGTCGGCTGCAGCCGCCTCGTGCGCGCCACCTACGCCGACGAGACCACCAGCAGCGTCACCACGGTCGGCCTGCTCTTCACCCGCACCGACGCGAGCGGCATGCGGTCGCTGCGCAAGCGGTTCGCGGTCGAGAACCTCAGCCAGCGGACCGACCTGATGCCCCGTCCCTACTCCGCACGGGGCACCGTGGCGGCCGACTTCGGCGACGCGCAGCGCGCCAGCTGGACCATACGGGTGCTCACCGACGCCCCCGTCGTCGCCTACGCCGTGACCGGCTTCGCCGACGGACGCGTCGTCAGCGACCCGCAGTCCGCGGCCCAGGCGACCGCGAAGAACGAGACCTCGCCGGCGGCGCAGGCCGGTCTCGGCCACGACGCGCAGGGCATCGCGGACCGTATCGAGCGCCGGCTGCGCGAGGCGTCCACGGCAGGGCGAGGAGAAGACGACCAGTGACACACAGCCGACCCCCCGGACACCTCGCACGCCCGGAGCCCACGCCCAGGCGCACGCCGCGAACCCGCGGGCGGAGCCGCGCCCGTGTCCCCGGCCGCCTCGTGGCCGCGTCGCTGGCGGCGCTGCTCGCGCTCCTGCCGGCAGCCGGTACGGCGCACGCGGCGGGGGAGGGCGTACGCAAGCAGCAGTGGGGCCTGAAGACCGTGCACGCCCGCGACGCGTGGAAGACCACCAAGGGCAAGGGCATCACCGTGGCCGTGCTCGACACCGGGGTGGCAGCCGACCACCCCGACCTCGAGGACAATGTGCTGCGCGGCCGGGACTTCGTGCGGATGGGTGCGCGGAAGGGCGATCGCGCATGGGCCCGGCACGGCACCGCCATGGCCGGGATCATCGCCGGCCACGGGCACGGCGAGGACGGCCGGCTGGGCGTCATGGGGGTCGCCCCGGAGGCGCGGATCCTGCCCGTGCGCGTGCTGCTCGAAGACAGCGACTCCGAGCGCAAGAAGGCCCGCAACGCCCGTGGCGCGGCGCTCGCCCAGGGCATCCGCTGGGCCGCCGACAAGGGCGCCGACGTCATCAATCTCTCCCTCGGCGACGACAGCGACTCCGCACACCCAGAGGCGCGCGAGGACGCCGCGATCCGCTACGCGCTGCGCAAGGGCTCCGTCGTCATCGCCTCGGCGGGCAACGGCGGCGAGGAGGGTGACCACGTCTCCTACCCGGCCGCCTACCCCGGCGTGATAGCCGTCGCCGCCATCGACCGCTTCGGTGCCCGCGCCGCCTTCTCCACCCGCCGCTGGTACGCCAGCGTCGCGGCCCCCGGCAAGGACGTGCTCATCGCCGACCCGGACAAGCGCTACTACGAGGGCTGGGGCACCAGCGCCGCCTCGGCCTTCGTCTCCGGCGCGGTCGCGCTCGTACGGGCCGCCCACCCCGACCTCAGCCCGGCGCAGATCAAAGAGCTGATCTCGGACACCGCGCGCCACACCCCCGAGGGAGGTCGCAGCGACGCCCTGGGCACCGGAGTCGTCGATCCGGCCGCCGCCATCGAGATGGGCTCGAACATCGAACCCCGCGCCCAGCGCCCGAACCAGCTGTCCTACCGGAGCGAGTACTTCGGTACCGGACCGGACGACGGACTGAGCGCGGGCTGGCTCGCGGTCATCGCCGCCGTGCTCGGCGTGGCGCTGGGGGGCGGTGCCGTCGCGCTGCACCGCGGTGTCAGCCTGGCGACCCTGCGCGACCTCGGGAGCCGCCGACCGCCCGGGCACTGACCCGGCGGCCGGTGCGCCGGGACCCGCCGGTCCGCGGCACGGACCCCGCGAACTAGTGCCGTGACCGGTAATGTTTGCCCGTTGAGGAGCGTCGTCCAGTCATGGGGTCTCCCCGGGCCGCAGGCCCAGGGGACGCGATCGCAAGGCGGCTGGAAGTCCTTGTAACGGAGCTACCAGGGCTTTCGGCCAACGCGGCGTGGGGGTCCCCCCGGCGAAGCCAGGGGGAGTGCGTGATGGACGGCGCGACAGGGCAAAGCTTGCCGGGAAGGGCGCTAGGCTCGTGCCCGTGGCGCTCAAGAACATCCCCGGCTCCGGCTTCTCCTCCGACGACGGCTCGGCCGACCCCGCGCTCGCCGAAGCGCTCGCGTCCTGGCGGGCGGACCCCACGGCCCCCACCGCCGAACAGCGCGTGCTCGCCGCCCTCGCGGGGGTGAGGCTGCTGGTCCCCGTGGTCGCGGTGCTGGGCGAGGGGGCACGCCACGAGAAGACCAGCGAGATGGCGGTGCCCACCCTCACCGCCCCCGGTGGCCGCCGGGCGCTGCCCGTCTTCACCAGCACCGCCACGCTGGCCCGCTGGCGTGCGGACGCCCGCCCCGTGGCCGTCCGTCCGCCCCAGGTGCTGCGGGCCCTCGCGCAGGAAGGGGCCGACACCCTCGTACTGGACCTCGCGGGACCGGTGACCTACCAGCTCAC
>NZ_JBOHCV010000603.1:0-12594 GCF_050698815.1 Streptomyces sp. | reverse complement strand
GTGCGGCGGGTGCCGTGCGGGGGTGGGGGTGGGGGTGCGGACGGAGAGGTGTGGGGGGTGTCTCTCACGGGTGCTCCTCGACAAGGCTACTTCCCAGTAAGGTCGAGGAGAGAATGCCAGCGCGGGGCGTCGGCCACAATGCGCGCGTCACAATCCGCCGGAGGAGAACGCCCGCGATCCGGTCAGCCCGCGCGCCGGGCGGCGTGGGTGGGACCGTCGGGGACCTCGGCGGGACGGCCCGCCGCGAACTCCTTGCGCAGTACGGGAACGACCTCCTCCCCCAGCATGTCCAGCTGCTCCAGCACGGTCTTCAGCGGCAGCCCCGCGTGGTCCATCAGGAACAACTGCCGCTGGTAGTCCCCGAAGGACTCGCGGAAGGTGAGGGTCTTGTCGATGACCTCCTGCGGACTGCCCACCGTCAGCGGGGTCTGCTCGGTGAACTCCTCCAGCGACGGGCCGTGCCCGTAGACGGGCGCGTTGTCGAAGTAGGGCCTGAACTCGCGTACGGCGTCCTGGGAGTTGCGGCGCATGAAGACCTGGCCCCCGAGTCCGACGACGGCCTGCTCCGCGGTGCCGTGGCCGTGGTACGCGAAACGTTCGCGGTAGAGCCCGACCAGCCGGATGAAGTGGTCGCGGGGCCAGAAGATGTTGTTCGCGAAGAAGCCGTCACCGTAGTAGGCGGCCTGCTCGGCGATCTCCGGGCTGCGGATCGAGCCGTGCCAGACGAATGGCGGCACCCCGTCCAGCGGGCGCGGTGTGGCGGTGAAGCCCCGCAGCGGCGTACGGAAGCGGCCCTCCCAGTCCACCGCCTCCTCGCGCCACAGCTCGTGCAGCAGCGCGTAGTTCTCGATGGCCAGCGGGATGCCCTGCCGGATGTCCTGGCCGAACCAGGGGTAGACCGGCGCGGTGTTGCCGCGGCCCATCATCACATCGACCCGGCCCTCGGCCAGGTGCTGGAGCATCGCGAAGTCCTCGGCGATCTTGACCGGGTCGTTCGTGGTGATCAGCGTCGTGGAGGTGGAGAGGATGAGGCGCTGGGTGCGCGCGGCGATGTGGCCGAGCATGGTCGTGGGCGACGAGGGCACGAAGGGCGGGTTGTGGTGTTCGCCGGTGGCGAAGACGTCGAGTCCGACCTCCTCGGCCTTGTCCGCGATGGCGACCATCGACATGATCCGCTCGTGCTCGGTCGGCGTCCTGCCCGTGGTGGGGTCCCTCGTGACGTCCCCCACGGTGAAGATCCCGAACTGCACCGTTCTCACCCTCTCACCAGTTCACGATTCAACTACCTGGTGCCAACAGTCTCCCACGCACGCGATTCCATAGTGCGCGCGGGCGCCGCGGGGGCGGACACGACAGCGCCGCCGGGCCGAGGTCCCGGCGGCGCTGTGACTGATGAGGGGAGGTGCCCTCCGGTGGGGGGAGGAGGCGGCGGTCAGCGGATGTTCACGTCCACGCAGGCGTAGAAGGCGTTCGGGGTGTCCGCGATGTTCCACACGGCGAGCACCTTCTGCTGGCCGCTGCGGCCCCCGAAGCCGACCTGGTGCGTGACCGTCTCACCGGGCTGCGCGCCGCCGTCGTCGAACTCCGCGATCTTCGATCCGCCGATGAAGTACTGCCAGGTGCTGGTCCGGTGCCGTGCGGTCAGCCGCCACTGGAAGCTCTGCGAACTGCCGACGGGCGTGACCGTCCAGCCCTTGCTGTTGTCGTCGAGCTCGGCGAACTGCTGATTGCCGCCACTGCAGCTGGTCAGCCCCTTGGGACCTTCGACGCTCTGTGGCTCCCACTTGATGGGGCCGCATTCGACCGTGCCGGCGGCGCACTGCGCCTGCCTGCTCGGCGGGGAGTTGACGTAGCCGTGGGCACTTGCCTGGCCGGCAGGCAGGGTCAGGACGAGCAGCGGCGCGATCCCCGCCCCGATACTCGCGGCCAGCCTTCTCTTGAACTCCATGCCAACTCCTTCACGGTGTGGCCGCCGGTCAGGTGGGGGGCGGCGTCGCTGAGCGGGGGCCAACGTGAAGACGCGCTCCGCCAGCCGGCGAGGACCAGCCGTCCCGTGACGTGCCGACGGCTGCGAGCTGGGGGACCCGTTCCACGCTCGCCATTAGTCTAGACCTTAGTGATTGTCTGCCCTCGGTCAAGAGAATGCGCACAGCTGGAACCCGGTGAATCGCACCGGGCACCGGCACCCCGCGCCATCCGCTCGCGCCTGACCTGGGATCTCCGGATCGGTACGGATCCATGCCGCGCGAGCGGTTTAACCCCCGGGGGGCGCCGGGAACGCGCCACGGGGTCCCGGCGTAGCCCCGCCGGGGCGCGGCAAAGGCCGCTCACGCGGTCATGCGACAGCCCTCAAACAGCAGGAGAGCAGATGAGCACCACCGAGCTCACCAAGGACAACTTCGACGAGGTCGTCTCGGACGACGGCTTCGTACTGATCGACTTCTGGGCGAGCTGGTGCGGTCCCTGCCGGCAGTTCGCGCCGGTCTTCGAGGCGGCTGCCGAGCGCAATCCCGACCTGACCTTCGCCAAGGTGGACACCGAGGCACAGCAGGAGCTGGCCGGAGCCTTCGAGATCCAGTCGATCCCGACCCTGATGATCATCCGGGACCGGATCGTGGTCTTCGCCCAGCCCGGCGCACTGCCCGAGTCCGCCCTGGACGACGTCATCGGCCAGGCCCGCGGACTGGACATGGACGAGGTCCGTCAGTCCGCAGCCGAAGCGACGGAGGAGTCCGCCGAGTCGCCCTCCCGCTGACCGCGCACCCGCCGCACGATGACGGCACTCGCCGCCGCGGCGGCGGCGGTGAAGGTGACCGCCAGCATCCAGGGCTGATCGGTCCGGTGGCCGAGCAGGTGGTCGAGGGAGAAGCGGCCGGGACCGGCCACGGCGAGCGCCGATCCGGCGAAGCCCAGGTGAGCCGGGTACTCAAGTCCCCCCTGCTCGTTGAAGAACCCGGCCGGGACGTGCAGGGACGCGGCTCCCGCCATCGCCGCCGCCACGGCCGCGCCCGCGGCCGGGGTGGCGAGCCCCAGGGCGAGCAGTGCGCCCCCGCCCGCCTCGCCGAGCCCGGAGGCGAGCGCGTTGCGCAGTCCCGGCCGGAAACCGATCTGCTCCATGAACTGTCCGGCCCCCTCCAGCCCGGGACCGCCGAACCAGCCGAACAGCTTCTGCGTGCCGTGCGCGATCAGCACGCCGCCGGTGCCGAGGCGGAGGGCGAGCAGCCCGACGTCCTGCCTGACGCCTCTGCTTCCGTGGTGTCTGCGGCACATCCGGTGTCCCATGGGGTGTCCTTCCGGATCGGTGGCTGGAGCGGTCGCTGGAGCGGAGGCGTCAGGGCGCCGGCGGGGCGGTCAGCATCCCGTTCAGGTCGTAGCTGACGGGCTCCTCCAGCTGGGCGTAGGTGCACCCGCGTGGGTCGCGGTCCGGCCGCCACCGGCGGAAGTGGGTCGTGTGCCGGAAGCGGTCGCCCTCCATATGGTCGTAGGCCACCTCGCACACCCGCTCCGGCCGCAGTGGCACCCACGACAGGTCCTTCTTCCCGGTCCACCGGCTCGGTGCGCCCGGCATCCGGCTCTCCGCGTGGGCCTCCTCACGCTGCCACGCCGCCCAGGGGTGGTCCGCGGCCGAATCCATCGTCAACGGCTCCAGTTCGGCCATCAGTTCCCGGCGGCGGCTCATCGTGAAGGAGGCGCTGACGCCGACATGCTGGAGGGTGCCGGAGTCGTCGTAGAGGCCCAGGAGCAGCGAGCCGACGCCCTCGCCGCTCTTGTGCGGGCGCAGTCCCGCCAGCACGCAGTCGGCGGTGCGCTCATGCTTGATCTTCACCATCAGCCGCTCGTCCGGCCGGTAGGGCAGGGTGAGCCGCTTTGCCACCACCCCGTCCAGGCCGGCGCCCTCGAACTGCGAGAACCACTGCCGCGCCAGCTCGATCTCCTGCGTCGCGGGCGCGACGAAGACCGGGTCCGCCGCGTCCCGCAGCGCGCGGACGAGGATCTCCCGGCGCTCGCCGAGCGGGGTGGACATCAGCGAGTCGTCCGCCAACGCCAGGATGTCGAAGCCGACGAAGCTCGCCGGGATCTCCTCGGCGAGCAGCCGCACCCGCGAGTCGGCCGGGTGGATGCGCAGTTGCAGGGAGTCGAAGCTGAGCCGGCCCTCCTGGGTGACGACGATCTCGCCGTCCAGTACGCAGCGCGGGGGCAGGTTCGCGCGCAGCGCCGTGACCAGTTCGGGGAAGTAGCGCTTGAGTGACTTGCCGGTACGGCTGCCGATCTCGATCTCGTCGCCGTCCCGGAAGACGATGGCCCGGAACCCGTCCCACTTGGCCTCGTACTGCATCCCGGCCGGAATCTTCGCCGCGGGCTTGGCGAGCATGGGTTTCACGGGCGGCATCACCGGCAGGTCCATGTCCCTCATTGTGGGCCGGTAGGGGCCCGGCCGCCTGCCGGATTCCGCCGGGAATTCCCGCTCCCGCCGGGAGGCGGGTCACGGCACCGCCCCGTAGCGTGGCGGCATGGGAGAGTCAGTGGAACTGACCGTCGGCGGCCAGCGGGTACGGCTGTCCAGTCCGGCGAAGGTGTACTTCCCGGAGCGCGGATTCACCAAGCTGGACGTCGCCCGGTACTACCTGACCGTGGGCGAGGGCATCGCACGTGCTCTGTGGGATCGCCCCACGACGCTGGAGCGGTACCCGGAAGGGGTGGGCGGCGAGTCCTTCTTCCAGAAGCGGGCGCCGAAGAACCTCCCCGAGTGGATTCCCACGGCCCGGATCGGTTTCCCCAGCGGGCGGCACGCGGATGAGATCTGCCCCACCGGCGCGGCCGCCGTGCTGTGGGCGGCGAACCTGGGCTGTCTGACGTTCCATCCCTGGCCGGTGCGCCGGGCCGACACCGAGCACCCGGACGAGCTGCGCATCGACCTTGACCCGCAGCCGGGCACCGGCTACGACGACGCGGTCCGGGCGGCGCAGCAACTGCGCCCGGTCCTGGAGGAGCTGGGGCTGTACGGCTGGCCCAAGACCTCGGGCGGTCGGGGGCTGCACGTCTTCGTGCCGATCGCACCCGAGTGGACGTTCGCCCAGGTGCGGCGCGCGGCCATCGCGGTCGGCAGGGAGTTGGAGCGCCGCGACCCCGAACGCATCACCACCGCCTGGTGGAAGGAGGAGCGCGGCAGCCGGATCTTCGTCGACTACAACCAGACCGCGCGGGACCGCACCATCGCCAGCGCCTATTCGGTCCGCCCGAACCCGCGGGCCACCGTCTCCGCGCCACTGCGCTGGGAGGAGCTGGAGAGCGCGCGGCCGGAGGACTTCGATCTGGCGACGATGCCGGTGCGCTACGCCGAAGTGGGCGATGTGCACGCCGGCATGGACCAGCACGTCTGCCGTCTCGACGCCGCGCTGGAGCTGGCCGGCCGGGACGAGCGGGAGCACGGCCTGGGTGACCTGCCCTATCCCCCGGAGCACCCGAAGGTGAAGGGCGAGCCGAAGCGCGTACAGCCCAGCAGGGCCAAGCGCGTCGCCGACTGACGTGCCGGGCCGGGCCGTTGGCCGTTCCGGTCGTTCCAGTCACTGCTGGTCTTCAACCTGCTCCGGGGCCCCTGCGTCCTGGTGCTCGGCGGCCTCGCCCTGCTGCGCGGCACGACCCGCCGCGCCCGCGCCGCGCTCGGCGTGACGCTGGGCGCGGCCGACCTGGTGGTCCTCGCGGCCGTCGCCGCCGCCGACCAGACCCTCTCCTGGAGCATCACCGGCTGAGCGGAGGACCGGCCGGGCGGGCGGCTCAGACGGGTTCGGCGAGGATCAGCGCGAAGCGCCCCTCCGCGTCGGTCCACCAGTGGCTGACGCCGAAGCCGCCGCGGGCGAGTTCGGCGGTGAGCGACGCGCGGCGGAACTTCACGGCGATCTCCGTGAGCACCTCCTCGTCCGCCTCGAATTCGGCGCTCACCCCGAGCTCGGGCAGCGCCACCGTCTGCGCGTGGCGGGAGCGCAGCCGCATCTCGATGCGCTCCTCCCGCTCGTTCCACACGGCGCGGTGCTCGAAGGCGCCGGGATCGAAGGCGGCACCGAGTTCGCGGTTGAGCACCAGCAGGACGTTCTTGTTGAAGGCGGCGGTGACGCCCTGCGCGTCGTCGTACGCCGGTACCAGCACCGCCGGGTCCTTGACCAGGTCGATCCCCATCAACAGGGCGTCGCCGACGGCCAGTTCCGGGCGCAGGGCGGCGTAGAACGCGGGCCGCGCGGCACTGTCGAGGTTTCCGAGTGTGCCGCCGAGGAAGGCCACCAGGCGGGGTCCCCGCACGGCGGGCGGCATGCCCAGGTCGGTCTCCAGATCGGTGACACACGCCGTCACCTTCAGCGCGGGGTAGTCACGGATGAGCGCCTCCCCCGCCTCGCGCAGCGCGTCGGCGCTGACGTCGAGCGCCGCGTACCGCTCCAGCGTGCCGTGCCGCAGCAGGGCGTCCAGCAGCAGCCGCGTCTTGCGGGAGGAGCCGGAGCCGAGCTCGATGAGGGTACGGGCGCCGGTGGCGGCGGCGATCGCGTCGCCGCGCTCACCCAGGATCTCGTGCTCGGCGCGGGTCGGGTAGTACTCGGGCAACCGGGTGATCTCTTCGAAGAGTTCGCTTCCGCGGGCGTCGTAGAACCATTTGGGCGGCAGGGACTTGGGTCTGCCCGTCAGTCCCTTGAGCACGTCCGTGCTGAGGGCGTCGGCGAAGTATCCGTCGGGCAGACGGCGGGTGAGGTCGAAACGGTCCGTCATGTGATGGGGATCCTCTCGGTGGCCTGGGTGGGCTCGGTGGCGGGGACCAGCGGGACGGTGCGTACGGTCGTGGCGGTGGCCACGAGGAGCGAGTCGTCGGGGACTTCCTGCCAGCCGGCGGCGGCCGCACTCTCGCCGTCGCCGTCGCCGTCACCGGAGCCATCGCCGGAGCCGTCCGGGCCGGCGTCGGGCTCCGAGGCGACCCGTACGCTCTGCGCCCCGGAGCGGTACCAGAGCGTGTCGCCGCAGCGGGTCGCGAAGACGGTGCGGCCGTCGGTGAGCAGGAAGTTGAGCCGGGCGCCGGGACGTATCCCACCGGTACGGCTCGCCAGCGCGGCCAGCGCGACCTCGGGCGGCTTCCCCGCGCGCAGCCACCGCGCGAGCAGCGCCCAGAGCAGCGCGGAGTCGCAGCGGGCCTCCAGGCCGAGCAGGTCCGTGGCGGCCATCGGCACACCGAGATCGTCGGGGAGGCGCTGCCAGTCCGGCACGGCGCCGTTGTGGCTGAACAGCCAGCGGCCGTCCGCGTACGGGGCCGCCGCGGTCTCGTCCTGCGCGGTGCCCTCGGTGGCGTCCCGCACCGCCGCCAATACGCCCGTGCTGTGGATGGCGCGGGTCAGGTCGGGGAGATTCGGGTCGGCCCAGATGGGCACCGCCCGGCGGTAGCGGGCCGGCGCCTGCTCGGCGCCCGAGTCCGTCGGCGGATACCAACCGAGCCCGAAACCATCGGCGTTGACGGTGCCGTAGCGCTGCCGGCGCGGCGCCCAGGACTGTTCGTACAGTCCGCTCGCGGGCCGGGTGATCAGATCCGCGAGCGGGAGCGGCGGACCGAGATAGGCGAGGTGACGGCACATCAGTGCGCACCCCCGGCGTCTCCCCCGGTGGAACGGGCCGTGCGGAAACCCGCGAAGATCTGCCGGCGGACCGGGAGGTCCCAGTTCCGGAAGGTGGCCCGGCAGGCGACCGGGTCGGTGCCGAAGGAGCCGCCGCGCAGCACCTTGTGGCCGGGCCCGAAGAAGACCTCGGAGTATTCGCGGTAGGGGAAGGCGGTGAAGCCGGGGTAGCCGGTGAAGTCCGTGGACGTCCACTCCCATACGTCGCCCATCAGCTGCCGTGCGCCGCACGGCGCGGCCCCGGCCGGGTAGGCGCCCGCGGGGGCCGGACGCAGATGACGCTGCCCGAGGTTGGCGTGCCCCGCCTCCGGTTCGGCCTCGCCCCACGGATAGCGGCGGGAGCGGCCGGTGGCCGGGTCGTACCGTGCGGCCTTCTCCCACTCCGCCTCCGTCGGCAGCCGCCGCCCGGCCCAGCGGGCGTACGCGTCGGCCTCGTACCAGGACACGTGCAGCACCGGCTCACCGGGCGGCACCCGTTCGGTGTACCCGAAACGGCGCCGCAGCCAGTTGCCTCCCTCCCGGCGCCAGAACAGGGGTGCGCTCAGCTCCGCCTGCTGTACGTACGCCCAGCCCTCCGGATGCCACCAACGCTCCTCCTGGTAGCCGCCGTCCTCGATGAACCGCTGGTAGGCGCCGTTGGTCACCGGGGTGACGTCCAGCTCGAAGGCGGGGACGTCGACGGTGTGCGCGGGGCGTTCGTTGTCCAGCGCCCAGGGGTCGGTGGACGTGCCCATGATGAACGGGCCGGCCGGTACGGGCACTTCGCCGCCCGCCTCCTCCGTACCCCGCGACCTGGGGGCGGGCGGGTCGGGGGCGTCCAGGACGGCGGGTCCCCGGCGCAGCTGGTGCGTGGCGAGCATGGTCTCGTCGTGCTGCTGCTCGTGCTGGGCGACCATCCCGAAGACGAAGTCACCCTCGAAGAGCGGGCCGGCGTCCTCCGGCGCGGCGGCCAGCACCTCCATCGCCTGCTCCCGCACCTCGGCCACATAGGCGCGGGCCGCGTCGGGCGGCAGCATCGGCAGGGCGGGCCGGTCGGCGCGCGGGGTGCGGAACGCGTCGTAGACGGCGTCGAGTTCGGGTCGCACCCCGGGCCGGCCGCCCGCTTCGCGCAGCAGCCAGAGGTCCTCCTGGTTGCCGATGTGCGCCAGGTCCCAGGCGAGCGGCGACATCAGCCGGGAGTGCTGCGCCGTCAGCCCGGCCTCGTCAAGACAGTCGGTGAGCGCCAGGGTGCGGCGCCGGGCCCGCTCCAGCGCGGCGTACGCACGCTCACGGCCCTGCTCCTGTTCCCGGAGCGTGCGCGTGGTGACCCGCGCGGGGGTGTGGTCGGACATCAGAGGTCTCCCTTCTCGATGGGCACGACGGGACGGCGCGCGCCGGCGCTCTCAGCGGCGCAGCGCGTCCAACTGGTCGTGCGCGGGGCAGCGTCCACGCTCGGAGTAGCGCTCGGCGAAGTCGAGGACGGCCTTGTGCGACGTACCGGCGGGGTCGCTGCGGGACAGCGCGGACTCGGCGGCGGCGACACAGTCGCGTACCGCCCGGCCCAGCAGGGGGTCGGCGGGGCCGTCCCGGGCGGCGCGCTGCCACAACTCCGCGTCCCCCGCCAGCGGTTCGGTGGCAGCCCAGGCGGCCTCTGCCGCCGACGGGTCGTCCAGCAGAGTGGCGGCCACCGCGGTGGCGGCGATCCAGCCGTCGTCGCACTGTGCGTCGATCATCCGAAGCTCCAGCCAGCCGCGCGGACGCACCGGCGGGAACAGGGTGCCGAGGTGGTAGTCCAGGTCGTCCCGGGTCGGCGGCCGTTCGGGGTGCCCGCCGCGCAGCCAGGCGCGGAAGGAGAGCCGGGGCGGTGCCGTCCACTCGGCGGGCGGTTCGCGCCGCAGACAGAGCAGTTCGGCGTCGAGCGCGTAGCGCGCCCAGCTCTCGCGCGGGTCCCGGTGGGTCCGTGGAGGGCTGGTGCGGCCGGGGTCGGCACGGGCCCAGACGCTCTGCCGGGTCGAGACCCAGCCGGTGGGACGGGAGCGCCAGAGCGGGGAGTTGGCGAAGGCGGCCACCAGGACCGGGCCGAGCCGGTGGGCGAGCCGCCAGCGGTAGCGGTAGCCGGTCGGGCCTCCGGAGTCGTCACCGGCGTCCAGGCTGACCTGGACGGCGGCCGTGGCCCGCATCATCATCCGGCCCCACGGGCCGGAACGGTCGAAGTGCGCCTCCATGGCGCGGTAGCGGGGGTCCTCCAGCACGCGCGGGGGACTGAGATACGGGTCGAGGCCGCGCCCGTACAGCCGGGCGCCGGACTGTCCCACGTTCCTCCGCAGCACGTTCAGATCGGCGGCGGTGGTGGCGACGCACTCGGCGAGGGAGTCGCCGGGAGGTGAGCTGACCTCCAGCTGTCCGCCCGGCTCCCGGGTGAGCCTGCTGCCACCGGGCAGGCCGCGGGTCCAGAGCGGGGCGAGGGCCTGGTCGAGCCGGTCGGGCGGCACGGCGCGGGCCGGGGCGGCGCGGTCACGGATGAGCCATTCCAGCTCCACCCCCACCCGGCTCGGCGGGCCGGTCTTGAAACAGATCCCGCCGACGTAGGCGGCTGCCTCGTCCTCGTTCAGCACGGCTTCCATGACACTCCACGCCTCCGGTCGCGGTACGGGACGGGCCGGTGAGCCCTGAGAAGTTCGAGAGTGCGGCCGGGACGGCTGTCGCGCAAGACGGCAGAGTCGGCCCCTGTGACGTCCGGCGCCGTAGGGCGGACGGCCCACGAGGGGCGATGACCTGGGCCGTCCGTGTGGTGCGCGGCGCGGCGACGCGGGCCGGCGAACTTTCCGCCCGCGCTCGGACGGTGGCTCCCGGGCCTGCCGTAGGGCGGTTCTCCGGGAAACACGCGCTAACCGTCCTGATCACGGGCGGTCTCCAGCAGCCGCAGCCAGGCCTCGCTCATGGTCGGGTAGGCGGGGACGGCGTGCCACAGGCGCTCCAGCGGGACCTCGCCGGCGACGGCCACACTCGCCGAGTGCAGGAGTTCGCTGACGCCGGCGCCGGCGAAGGTGGCACCCACGACGATCTGCCGGTCGAGGTCGAGGACCATCCGGGCGCGACCGCGGTAGCCGTCGGCGTACAGGGCCGCCCCGGCGACGTCGCCCAGGTCCAGGTCGACGGCGCGCACCCGCAGTCCGCGGTGCTCGGCCGCGGCCGCGGTGAGGCCGACGGAGGCGATCTCGGGGTCGGTGAAGACCACCTGCGTCACGGCGTCGTGGTCGGCGGTGGCCGCGTGCGCGCCCCAGCGGTCGGTCTCCAGCAGGGGCACTCCCGCGGCGCGCGCGGCGATGGCCGCGCCCGCGATACGGGCCTGGTACTTGCCCTGGTGGGTGAGGAGGGCGCGCCCGTTGGCGTCGCCCACCGCGTACAGCCAGCCGCCGCGCACGCCGTCCACCCGGCAGCTGTCGTCCACCGACAGCCAGCCGCCCGGCTCGCAGCCGACCGTCTCCAGGCCCAGGTCATCGGTGCGCGGGGCGCGGCCCGTGGCGAAGAGCACCTCGTCCGCCTCCAGCAGTCCGCCGTCGTCGAGCGACAGGGTGACCGGCCGGTCCGGGGACGGCCGGTCCATCCCGTCCACCGAGATGCCCGTACGCACCGTGGCCCCGGCCTCGGTGAGAGTGCGGGCGACCAGCTCACCGGCGAAGGGTTCCATCCCCGCCAGCAACCGGTCGCCGCGCACGAGCAGGGTCACCTCGGCACCCAGCGCGCGCCACGCCGTGGCCATCTCGACGCCGACCACTCCCCCGCCGACGACCGCCAGCCGGGCCGGCACCTCCTTGGCCGACGTCGCCTCGCGGCTGGTCCAGGGCCGTGCCTCATCGGTGCCGGGCAGGACGGGCAGGGCGGCGCGGCTGCCCGTACAGACCGCGACGGCGTGCCGCGCGGTCAGCGCCCTGGTCCCGCCGCCCCGGGTCGCGACGGCCACCCGGCGTGCGCCGTCCAGGCGGCCGTGCCCCCGTACGAGGTCGATACCGGCCGAATCCAGCCAGCTGACCTGACCGTCGTCCTGCCAGTGCGAGGTGAAGCCGTCCCGCCGCTTCAGCACCGCCGCCGCGTCCAGTCCCCCGGTGACGGCCTGCGCCGCACCCGCTACGCGGCGGGCATCGGCGAGCGCGGCGACCGGGCGCAGCAGCGCCTTGCTGGGCATGCACGCCCAGTACGAGCATTCACCGCCGACCAGTTCGCTTTCGACGATGACGGCGCTGAGGCCGGCCGCGTGCACGCGCTCGGCGAGGTTCTCCCCGACCGGGCCGGCCCCGAGCACGATGACGTCGTAGGCGTCGGTGTCGGCCTCGGAAGCCGCGTCGGCTGGACCGGGGGTGTCCGTCATGACCTGCCCGCCTTCCGGGCCGCCGGGGAGGGAACGAGCAGGACGGGACAGTAGGCGTGGTGCAGTGCCGCATGGGCGACGGGTCCCAGATGAAGGCCGACGCGGGGCTCCTGGCGGCGGTGCACGGCCAGCACGGTGACATCGGCGGCCCGGCTCGCCTCGACCAGGGTGGCCGCCGCGCTGCCGCCCTGCTCGTCCGCGCTGACCCGCACCTCGGGGTGCTCCTTGCTGAGCGGCGCGACCATCTCCCGTACCAGCTCCGCCGCGGCCGCCCGCGCCGCCTCGGCCTCCTTCGGCGGCAGCTTGAGCCTGCCGGGCATCCGCGGCTGGGACCAGACGTGCAGCACGCGGAGGGCCGCGCCGCGGCGGGCCGCCTCCTCGAATCCGAAGCGGAGCGCCGCCTCGTCCGCCTCGGTGTGCAGCCCGACGAGGACGGTGCCGTGCGCGGGCCGCTCGCCCTCCCGGCTCTCGCCCACGGTCAGCAGCGGCCCGGAGCAACGCGAGGCGACCCGCAGGCTGACCGAGCCCACGAGCAGCCCGGCGAACCCGCCGTGACCCCGCGTGCCGACGACGGTCAGCGCGGCCGTACGGGTGG
Source organism: Streptomyces sp. (assembly GCF_050698815.1). Taxonomy (GTDB): domain Bacteria; phylum Actinomycetota; class Actinomycetes; order Streptomycetales; family Streptomycetaceae; genus Streptomyces. Next base: position 8 of record NZ_JBOHCV010000603.1, on the reverse strand, counting down.
CGCGGATC
>NZ_JBOHCV010000602.1:0-8749 GCF_050698815.1 Streptomyces sp. | reverse complement strand
CGTAGGCGGAGAAGGAGCCGGACGTCGGATTCGCCGCGGCCATCTCTCCGAGCATCCGCATGACGCAGACGACCATCGCGCCGACAAGGGCGTACGACAGCAGAATCGCGGGTCCCGCGGCGGCGATACCTGCGGAGGAGCCGACGAAAAGACCGGCGCCGATCACACCCCCGATCGCGATCATCGACAGATGGCGGTTCTTGAGTCCCGCCTCGAGTTCGTTCTGGGAGCTCTGCGGGTCGTTGGGGTCCCTGGGAGGGGACTGTCCGGGGTCGCCCGGCGAAGTCTTACCGGCCGTGTCGGCCGTCGGATGCGCACTCATGAGAACCGCTCCATTCGGAGGGAGTTGGGGAGCTTCCGGGCAGACAGGGCTGCCCAGCCGAAGCGGGTGGGAGAGATCAGCGCGTGCCGACGCCCAGCCCGGACACAAGCGCGCGGCCCGCAGAGCGGACGCGGCAATAGAACATCGGGCTGTTCCAGCGGTAAGGGCGTCCGGGGTGCCGTGGTGCGGTGGCCCGGGAAGCCCACAGAGCCACAGACGTTAAGGCGGGAGTTCGAGGTTTGTACACCCCCGCTCCTTGGAAAATTCGAAGCCTTTTCGTCGGACGCAATCGCGGACATGGCTCGGCGGCGACGCGCCCGGGGGAAATACGACCCTGTTTCCCGGACGCTCGGGCGGGGTGCCGGCCCGCCACGACCGCGCCGAAGTCGGGCTCATTTCGCGCTACGCCCGCCCTGAATCGGCCTGCCCTGATTCCAGCGATTGAGCATTTGTACGAACACGGGCCCGCGGGGGTGTGACAGCTGTTCATGGTGCTGAGCGGAGAGCACTCCTAGCGTCTGGGCACGTGCCATTCCCCGCGGGGCAACCCCCGGCGGGCCCCTCTCACAGGTGCGGGTCGGCGTGCCCAGCGGGCGCCGTCACCCGAGTGGGCGGCCGCACGCGTACCCCCTCCGCCGCACCGGGCGGACCGCCCGGTACGCCTCGGAATCAACCTTCCCTTCCCAGACCCCGGTGGTGGCTCGGCCGTGCCGGGCCGGCCGCGCACCGGGGCATGCCGACGATCCTTCATGAGAGGGACACCATGAGCACCGAGAGCTCCGGCGGCGCATCGTCCCCTGAGCCGCTCGCTCCGCCACGTCCGCTCCATCTCCGCTGCCATTTCGGCCAGTTGCTGGTCCGCTGCGGCGGCTGCCGTGACCTCCGCTGCCTCACCTGCGACCCGTACCGGTCCGATGACTGTGCATTCGCTCTCTGAACACCCCCGGCGTCCCTGCCACGGCGAGCGGGCCGACGACCGTCCCTCCGACCGAGACGCCGGAGGTGCTCGACACGGGGCGTCCGGCCGGTACTTCGTGGTGATCGGCACCGACATGGCGCGCAGGGTGTGCGGTTCGCTGCAGTCGGCCGGACACCATGTGGGCCACCTCCGCCGCCCCACGGACGAGGATCTGCGCGTGGCGCTGGACGGCGAGGTCGCGGGAGTGGCGATCCTCCTCGACGACGACGTGGAGTCCCTGCGCTACGCCCTCGCGGCCGAGCACATCCGCCCCAACGTCCCGTTGGTGGTGACCATCTTCGACAAAACCGTGGCCGAACAACTCAGGCGCGTGGTCCCGAACTGCCGGGTCACCTCCCCGGCCGAGGTCGCCGCTCCGGTCCTGCTCGCCGCGTGTCTGCAGCCCGACCTGCTGGCGCTCATCCCGGCCCACTCAAGTGGCGGTCCGGGTCCGGGTTCACATCCGGCCCCGGTCCATCTCGGCGCCCGCGCTGAGGGGGACACCGTACGGCTCGAAGCGCACCGAACACCGCGATCGCTACGAATCCGGGCACGGTCAGGCAAGATCCGAGGCCAGCTGCGACCGCACGACGGCAGTTCGCGAATCCTGCTGACCGGCCTCGCCGGGATCCTCGCAGTGCTGCTGGCGGACTGGACCTGGGCCGTGGCGCTTCGCCACCGTGCGCCCGTCGAGGCGCTGTTCGAGGCAGCGCGTACGGTCTCCGCCGTCGGCCCCGCAGCCGCCCATGGCTCGGACACGTATCTGATGTTCTCCGCTTTCGCGATGCTCATGACGGTCGTCTTCACCGCGGTCTTCACCGCGGGCATGGTCGACCGCCTGCTGGCCCCGCGCTCGGTGGGCATCCTGGGCCCCCGGGCACTGCCAAGGGGCGGTCATGTGGTCGTGGTCGGGCTCGGGCAGGTGGGACTGCGGCTGTGCACCGAGCTCCAGGGGCTTGGCGTCGGGGTAATCGCCGTCGAGCGGAATCCCGCGGCTCCGCACCTCCGCCTGGCCAAGGCACTCGGCGTACCGGTCGTCGTGGCCGACGCGACCGACCGATTCGTTCTGCGCCGGCTAGGCCTACACCAGGCGGAAGCCATGGCCGCAGTCGCCTCGGACGACCGCGACAACATCGCCGTGTCCATCGCGTCCCTGGCGGTCGCCCCCGAACTGCGCCTGGTCATGCGTGCGGGCGACCACGATGCGATCGCGGAAACCCGCTCCCTCTTCAGAATCGGACCTGTCCACGACCTCAACATCCTCAGCGCCGCGTACACCACCGCAACCCTCACCGGCCTGCGTCCACGCACCGTAATGGCGCACGGAAGGGAGCTCCTGCTGGAGTCTGACGGCACGTTCGCCTCTTGGCCCCACCCCGACCGCTGCACCCATGCCCAGGAAGACCGCGAGACCATCCCATCCCACACCCGATGAACCGCCTGGGGGCCTGGTCCCACGAGCCCAACAAGCACTGGTCACTGACGTGTTCGCCGTCCACAGCAGAGCTCGGCGTCGTCCGTATCACTGCCCCCACTGGGCCGAGGAATCGACGATTCGCCAATGGGACGACGAGACGACCGAGAACCACCGGAACAACAAGGCGACGGCGAGTCCCGGAACGCGACGGTAACGGCGCTGCGCCGACGGTAATGGCGCTGAGCATTGCACTTGGGCGGGCTGCCGATCGCCGACTAGGGGGCGGCGCCGCACCCACACTCGGAGCGAGCCGGACAGCCGGCGACGCGTCGCCCCGTGCGGTTCAGCTTCCGCTGATGCCGAACACCTCCAGGACTCCGTACACGCCCAGGAACGCGATTGCCATGCTGCTCACTGCAAGTGCCACGGTGAGCCAGGGGCTGGCACGGAAACGCTTGTCGACGCCGGTGCCGCGCATGTACCAGACCGCGACGACGACCGCGAGGAGGAAGACGCCACCCCCGATGCCGCCGATCTGCACCATGAGCACTGGCGACTGGACGAAGAGGAAGAAGGAGACCCAGACGAAGGGGAGTGTGCAGGTGAGGATGCGCACGGTGCGAGGCCGAACTCAAGAAACTGCGCGGTGGATCCAGGGTGCCGGAGGAGCCGGAGCACAGGTGGGTCGACGGATGGCTACACCGCAGTCATCTCGCCCACTGGGGGCCGGTCGCCGCCCGGCGACTCCTCGAGATGAGGGCCTGGCACTTCTGCGCAACACACGATCACCGTCCACAACCCATCTCTCGGGCTCGTGTTCTGCGCCTGACGGCAATGCCAATTCGCTTTATGTGTACGGCCCTTGACGTACGAGAGGTGGGTTGCTCGCATGCCAGCGAAACGACCCAGCATGGGTGTTGAAGATTGCGAGGAGACCGGCCTCGGCTCAGGCACGGTGTACCCCACCAGTTCGACTACCAGCCAGCCGAGGACGAGCATGCCCTGGGCGCCCCCATTGCGCCGAACTTCCCTTCCTCTTCAACACCTTCGACACAGACAACTCATGTGATCGCCTGCCGCCGCCCCGGGGCAGGGACCCTGCAGGCGTAGCGCCCGGGGGCGATGCCCACGAGCCGTTTGAAGTGCCGGGTCAGATGCGACTGGTCGTAGAAGCCGACCGCGGCTGCCACCTCCGCAGGAGGCCGGCCGTCAAGGAGTAGCCGTCGGGCGCGGTCGATCCGGCGGGCCATAAGGTACTGGTGCGGCGCGATACCGAAGGCGGCGCTGAACGCCCGTACCAGGTGCGTGGGATGAGCGTGCACCAGCTTCGCTGCCTCCTCCAGGCTCACGCCATGGAGCAGCCTTTCGTCGAGGAGCTCCCGCAAGCTGTGGGCTACGCCGCGGCCGGCCTCGGCTGGGTGGGCGACGAGCCTGGGCCGCAGGTGGCCACGCAACCGTTCCCCAATCAGGGCGAGACGGCTCTCCGCTTCGAGTTCGTCGCCCGGGCACGACAAGGCCGAGTGCAGCTGTCCGACTCGCTGACGCAGCAGGGGGTCGACCATGTCGGGGCCATCCACCGCCGAGCCGATGAAGCTCTCGTCCAGCTGGGTCAGGTCCAGGTACAGCACCCGCTTGCGAAAGCCCTGCGAGGTGGCCGGTGAGCCGTTGTGCGGTACCTGCGGGGGGAGCAAAGACACCGTGTCATGCGGGGTGCCATGCTCACGTCGGTTCAAGTCGTAGCGGACCGCACCGTCGTCGACGATCAGCAATGTCCACACGTCGTGGACGTGCATCGGGTACTCGTGCTCGGTGAAATGGGCGTGGAAGACCTCGACGACACCCGGGATCCGCGGCCGCCACGCGGAAACCTCCTGCTGTGCCACCATGCCAAGAACGTACAAGAAAATGCGGCAGGGCGGCTGGCAGTCTCAGAGCATGGCAATCGAGAAGACCCCCGTACGATTCGACACCAAAATTGCCGTTCTGCTGCGCGAGGATCTTGAGCCCTGGCAGCGGCTGAATGTGACCGCGTTCCTGATCAGCGGTCTCGGCTCGGAGCTCCCTGAGGTGATCGGCGAACCGTACGCCGACGCCGACGGCACCCCGTACCTGCCCATGTTCCGCCAGCCGGTACTGGTCTTCGAGGGGACGAAGGACACACTGACCGCCGCGCACGGCCGCGTCTTGTCCCGTTCGCTTCCTCGGGCTGTGTTCACCTCCGACCTCTTCGCCACCGGCAACGACGGGGCCAACCGCGCAGCGGTACGGGCTGTGCCGAAGGATCAGTTGGATCTGGTGGGTCTCGCCGTGTACGGACCACGGAACGCGGTCGACAAGGTAGTCAAAGGCGCCCGCATGCACCCCTGACTTGCCCTTTGTTGCGTGGTCAGCCCGCTGGGGTGCCGGCGATCTGGGTGACGAGGAAATCGAGCCGTTCCTCCTGGCCGTCCGCGGGGATGCGGCCGCTGTCGGACAGGACAGCCATGCCGTGCAATGCGCTCCAGGTGACTTCGGCGAACAGTTCGCGTCGGTCGTTGTCCGGTCGGAAGCAGCTGACGAACTCGTCGAAAGCGGCCCGTAGCGGGGGTGGTGTCTCGGCGCTCGCGAACTTCACGTCGGTGGGCAGGACGAACATGGCCTGGTACAGGGCAGGCCGCTCGGTCGCGAAATCCAGATAGGCGCGGCAGACGGCGCGCAGGGTCTGCCCCGGCTCGGGGGCGGCCTGCCGCGCGCGGCGCAGGTGCGCGGCGAGTTCGCTGAAGCCGTCGATGGCGACGGCGCTCACGATGGCGTCCTTGCCGTTGAAGTGGCTGTACAGCACCGGCTGGCTGTACTCGACGCGTTCAGCCAGCCGTCGCGTCGTCACCGCCTCCCAGCCTTCGGCCTCCGCGAGTTCGCGCGCGGCTGTGATGATCAGCTGATGACGGTGGGCGCGTGCACGTTCACGGCGCTCGTTGATGGCGGACATGACGACACCCTAGCAACGCTAGACATATTGTCGAGGCTAAGTCTATCGTCGCTACAACAACTAGCGCCGCTAGGGATCCCTGCGGGTGCTGCCGCTGAGAGGGGAAGCAACCCATGCTCACCAACGTCGCCAACGTGCTCGCCGGACTGATCGGCGCAGGCATCATCTTCGTGGGCGCGCGCGCCTTTTGGGCACCGCAGGCCGCGGTTGGCTTCGGCATCCCCGACACGCCGACCGAGGACCGGAACTTCCAGGCCTGGCTGTCCGTCAAGGCCGTGCGCGACATCGTCTCGGGGCTCTTCATCTTCATCCTGCTGGCTGGAGCGACACCCCACCTGTTGGGCTGGTTCATGCTGGCCGCCACCGGCATACCCGTCGGCGACGCGCTGATCGTGCTGCGCAGCAACGGGCCCAAGGCCGCCGTTTACGGCATCCACGGGACCACCGCCGCGGTGATGCTGGCGATCAGCGTGCTCCTGCTCGTCGCGTAACGGCCGATCGGTCGGCACAGCCGTCCACGTCTTCATCCTGGACACTCGGCTCAGAAGTCAGCACGCCGGCGTATTGCTCAATTCAAGCTCCGCCCAGACGGTCTTTCCCGAGGGTGGGCGGGGCGCGATGCCCCAGCGGGCGGAGAGGGCGTCGACCAGCAGCAGGCCGCGGCCGGACTCGGCGTCAGGGAAGAGGACTTGGGGCGGAGCCGGACGGACCTCGCCCAAGGCGTCGGCGACCTCCACGCGGAGTGTGCGGGGCAGCAGCAGTCCGGGCCCGATCAGCAGGCGGAGCCGGAAGCTGCGGCCCTGCACCCGGCCGTGGGTGGCGGCGTTGGCGGTCAACTCCCCCAGCAGCAAGGCGCAGACGCGCGAGAACTCCTCGTCGTACGGCCAGCCCCAGGCGGCCAGTTGCTGGGTCCCCATGAGGCGGGCGAGGCGCGCTCCCCGCGGAGTCGAGCTGTAGAGCTGCACGAACTCGTGTACGGGCGGGGCGATTTCCGTCGGGACGATCTCGGTTTTCACATCACCGAGAGTGGTCGCCCGACCATAATCGAGCTAGGGGGTCGGTCCGTACCGCGGCTTCTGTACGGATGCGTCCGCGCGGCGTGCGTGCCGTCAGCAGTGACCGCCCCGGAGCACGGCACGTTGGGCACCGGCACGAAGGGGTGGCTCGAAATGGCTGACAGCGAAGGCGTATCGCAGCGGAGCGACGGGGAGGAGCCTGTCGATCCGCTGCTCAAGGCGATCGGGAAACAGATCAAGGTGCTGCGGGACCGGGCGGGGCTGACCCAGGTCCAGTTCGGCCAGCGGATCGGGTACGGGGTGGATCTAGTCTCGGCGGTGGAATGCGGCCGTCGACCACCCAAGCCGCCCTTCATCGACGGCGCGGAGCGCGAGTTGGACGCGGGCGGGTTGCTGGACGCCGTACGGGACGACATCGAGCGGGCCCAGTATCCGGCACGCTTCCGCGAGTTCGTCCGGCTGGAGGCGGAAGCACTCGAGATCCACAGCTACAGCAACCACGTGGTTCCGGGGCTCCTGCAAACGGAGGACTACGCTCAGGCCCTCTATCGCATGCGCCGTCCGGCATTTGACGATGAGGTCATCGAGCAGCATGTCGCCGCACGGATGGTCAGGCACAGCATCTTCGAACGCCGCCCGGCCCCGGTGATGAGCTTCGTCGTGGAGGAAGCCGTGCTGCGCCGCCCGTTGGGCGGACGGGCCGTACTGCAAGGCCAGCAGGAGCACTTGCTGAGAAGTTGCCGGAACCGCAACGTGGAGCTCCAGGTGATGCCGATCGATGTGGAGGAGCACGCGGGGCTTGTCGGTTCGCTGACCCTGCTGGAACTCAAGGACAAGCCCAAGGTGGCTTACACCGAGTCCCAAGAGCGCAGTACATGGTTCACGGAGCGAACTGACGTACGTGCCATCGAGGCTCGGTATGGGACCATCCGCGCACAGGCTCTCACTCCACGTGAGTCGCTGGAGTTCATCGAGAAGTTGCTGGGAGACGCATGAACCGCGAAGAGATCGCTCAGTCCGGGACTGGACTGCATTGGGTCAGGAGCAGCTACAGCGACAACGCAGGAGGCGAGTGTGTCGAAGTCGCCTGGCGAAAGAGCAGCTACAGCGACAGCGAAGGCGCCGAGTGCGTCGAGGTCGCCACCCGCATAGCCAGCGTCCACATCCGCGACTCCAAGGACACGGACCGCCCCGCGCTCCGCGTCAGCCGTACCGGCTGGGCCCGGTTCGTCCGGTACGCCACGGCAGGCTGAGCACGTAGGCGCTATCTTCGCGGCGCGCATGATGGCAGGGTCCTCATCAGGTGAAACGAGGCCCCCGAGATCGGAGCAGCCCCCATGCACGACGACCGCCGCATCGTTGAGGACCGCCTGCACCGCGTCCTGAAGGAGCGCATCAGGCCCGCCGTCTACAGCAGCCCCGTCCCGCTGACCGTCGAGCGGTGGGACGCGCCCGGCGAGCCGGTACCCGTGGCGGAAGGACTGGCAGCGACGTACGGGCAAGCCCGGGTGGGCCAGCGGTGGGGACCCGCGTGGGGCACCACCTGGTTCCGGGTCACCGGCAGCGTGCCGCAGGAGTGGCAGGGACGGACGGCGGAGGCGGTGCTGGATCTGGGGTTCGACCGGAACATGCCGGGCTTCCAGTGCGAGGGACTGGTCTACCGGGCGGACGGCGAGGCCGTGAAGGCGCTCAACCCGCGCAACGACTGGGTGCGGGTCGCGGACGCGGCGCACGGCGGCGAAGAGGTGGAGCTGTTCGTCGAGGCGGCGGCGAACCCCATCGTCAACACGCCCCAGACGCCGACGTACCAGGGCGACGTCCTCACCTCCAGCGACACCCCGCTCTATCGCCTCCGTCGGATGGATCTCGCGGTTTTCGAGACCGAGGTGTGGGAGCTGGTGCAGGACCTGGAGGTCACCGGGTCGCTGATGCGGGAGCTGCCCGTGGAGGACGCCCGCCGCTGGGAACTGCTGCGCGCGATCGAGAACGCGCTGGACGCGGTGGACCTGGCCGACGTGGCCGGTACGGCCGCCGCCGCCCGCGCCGCGCTGGCCGGGGTGCTGTCGGC
>NZ_JBOHCV010000601.1:0-2900 GCF_050698815.1 Streptomyces sp. | reverse complement strand
GCCCAGGACGCCGACGCGGGAACGGGAGAGGAGGCACTGTGACCGCCCTCGCCCCGGCCGGCGCGGCGCCGCCCGCCGAACCGCCGCCCCCCGGACCGGAACCCGCCGGTTCCGGCGCGTCGCCCCGCTCCCGGCGCCGCCTCACGCCCTACTGGCTGCTGCTCCCGGCCGGGCTCTGGCTTGCCGTCTTCTTCGTCGCGCCGTTCTTCTACCAGGCCTCCACCTCCGTGCAGAGCGGCTCGCTGGAGGAGGGCTTCCGTGTCACCTGGGACTTCTCCAACTACGCGGACGCGCTGGCGACTTACGGTGAGCACTTCCTGCGGTCGTTCCTCTACGCCGCCACCGCCACCCTGCTCTGCCTGCTCATCGGCTACCCCCTCGCGTACATGATCGCCTTCCGCGCCGGCCGCTGGCGCGGTCTGCTGCTGGTGATGGTGATCGCGCCCTTCTTCACCAGCTTCCTCATCCGCACCCTCGCCTGGAAGACGATCCTCTCCGACGGCGGCCCGGTGGTGGAGGTGCTCAAGTCGGTGCACCTTCTGGAGCTCACCAGTCAGCTGGGGCTCACCGGCGACGACCGGGTGCTGGCGACGCCGCTGGCGGTGGTGTGCGGACTGACGTACAACTTCCTGCCGTTCATGATCCTGCCGCTCTACAGCTCCCTGGAGCGGATCGACCTCTCCCTGCACGAGGCGGCCCGCGACCTGTACGCCAGGCCCTCGACCATCTTCCGCAAGGTGACCTTCCCGCTCTCGCTGCCCGGCGTGGTCGCGGGCACCCTGCTCACCTTCATCCCGGCCTCGGGCGACTACATCAACGCCCAGTTGCTGGGTTCGCCGAACACACAGATGGTGGGCAACGCCATCCAGAAGCAGTTCCTCAACGTCCTCGACTACCCCGCGGCCGCCGCCATGTCCTTCATCCTCATGGCGCTCATCCTGATCGTGGTCACCGTCTACATGCGCAAGGCGGGAACGGAGGAACTGGTCTGATGAGCACCAACCGAACCACCGCCCGATCCATCGCCCCGGTGCGCTGGCTGCGCCGCAACGCCGTCGTCCTCGTCGGCACGGCGTCCCTGGTGTATCTGCTGCTGCCGAACGCGGTGGTGATGCTCTTCTCCTTCAACAAGCCGGCAGGCCGCTTCAACTACGAGTGGCGCACCTTCTCCACCGACGCCTGGACCGATCCCTGCGGCGTCGCCGACATGTGCCCCTCCCTCGGCCTCAGCCTGCAAGTCGCGCTGTTCGCGACCCTGTTCGCGACGGCGTTCGGTACGTTCGCCGCCTTCGCCCTGGCCCGCTACCGCTTCCGCGGCAAGGGCACCGGCAACGCGCTGATCTTCCTGCCGATGGCCATGCCCGAGGTCGTGATGGGCGCCTCGCTCGGCACCCTGTTCCTCAACACGCGGGTCGGCTTCGGCTTCGTCACCATCCTGATCGCGCACATCATGTTCTGCCTGAGTTTCGTGGTCGTCGCGGTCAAGGCGCGGGTGATGAGCATGGACCCGCGGCTGGAGGAGGCGGCCCGCGATCTGTACGCGGGGCCCGTACAGACGTTCTGGCGGGTCACACTGCCGCTGGCCGCACCCGGCATCGCGGCGGGTGCGATGCTGAGCTTCGCGCTGTCCTTCGACGACTTCATCATCACCCAGTTCAACGCGGGGCCCTCCACCCTCACCTTCCCGATGTTCGTCTGGGGTGCGGCCCAGCGCGGCGTCCCGGTGCAGGTGAACGTGATCGGCACGGCGATGTTCTTCATCGCCGTCGCGATCGTGCTCGGCGGTCAGATCACCGCCAGCCGCCGCAGGAGGAACGGATGACCTCGGAGGAGGCCGTACGCGCGCTGGCCGGCGCCAGCCCCACCCCCTTCTGGCTCGACGACCCGGACCGCCGGCCCGCCCCGCTGCCGGCGCTCACCGGCGAGACGCGGTGCGACCTGCTGGTCGTCGGAGGCGGCTACAGCGGACTGTGGACCGCGCTGCTCGCCAAGGAGCGCGACCCGTCCCGAGAGGTGGTTCTGGTCGAGGCGAAGGAGGTCGGCTGGGCGGCCTCCGGACGTAACGGCGGCTTCTGCGACGCGTCCCTCACCCACGGCCTCGAGAACGGGCTGGCCCGCTGGCCCGCGGAGATCGCCACCCTGGAGCGCCTCGGCCGCCGCAACCTCGACGCCATCGAGGAGGCCGTCGAACGCTACGGCATCGACTGTGACTTCGAACGAACCGGCGAAATCGACCTCGCGACCCAGCCGCATCAGGTGGCGGAGCTGCGGGAGGCCGCCGAGCAGACCGCCCGCACCGGCGCCGCGGACAGCGTGAGCTTCCTGGACCAGGCGGCCGTACGCGCCCAGGTCGACTCGCCGCTCTTCCTCGCCGGGCTGTGGAAGCGCAGCAGCGTGGCCATGCTCAACCCGGCCCGGCTCGCCTGGGGCCTGAAGCGGGCGTGTACGGAGGCGGGCGTACGCATCCACGAGAACACCCCGGCCACCGGACTCACCGCCCACGGCGGCACAGTCGGTGTGCGCACCCCCGAGGGCAGCGTCCGCGCCCGGCGGGTCGCCCTCGGCACCAACGCCTTCCCCTCACTGCTGCGCCGGGTACGCCCCTACATCGCGCCCGTCTACGACTACGCGCTGATGACCGAGCCGCTGAGCGAGCGGCAGCGGGCGTCCGTCGGCTGGGCGAACCGGCAGGGACTCGCCGACACCGCCAATCACTTCCACTACTTCCGCCTCACCGCCGACGACCGCATCCTGTGGGGCGGCTACGACGTGGTGTACCACTACGGCAGCCGGATCGCGGCGAAGTACGACCAGCGCCCGTCGACCTTCCGCAAACTGGCCGGACACTTCTTCGACACCTTCCCGCAGCTGTCGGGGCTGCGCTTCAGCCACGCCTGGGG
>NZ_JBOHCV010000600.1:0-2290 GCF_050698815.1 Streptomyces sp. | reverse complement strand
GACGCCCACCTCACCAGCACACCACGAGCCCGCACCCGCACCAGCCACTTCGCAGCACTCGGCCCCACCGAGCCAAAGCTCAGCAGGGCCGAGTAAAAGCCACCCCCGAATAAACCAACAGCGTCAGTTCGCTCGGCAGGGGCTCCGTACTGCGCGGCCAGGACCGCCCCGCAGGCCGCGCCGTAGCGTAGATATCCACCATTGGGGCACACTTCCTTCACCCCCCACGCACACGACACCGAGGGGGAGCCACGCGCCTCCGCACCGCCGCCGCAGCCATCGCGCTCATCGCCGCCACCACCGCATGCACCGCCACCAGCCGCAGCGCCGAGCCCGACCGAGCCCGACGAGCAACCCGCCCCGAGAGCCAGCGAAATCGCCGCAGACAAGCCGCACGCCCTCGGTAAGACCTGGCACTGGACGGCAGACGATCCCGAACTCGGCCCGGCCGCCGGCAATACGACTGCCCTCACCTACAAGCAGCCGCTCACAGGCCCGTACCCGCCCGATCAGGACGGCGAGGATTGGGGTCGTCTGGGGGTAGAGGTCTGCGTGAGCCGCGGCAAGGTGCGCGTCTCGCATCGAGCGGCACGTCGTCGGAGCGCCCACTGCGGGGGCGGTCAAAAGGTGGAACGGGCTAGGCTGAGCGGGTGACCCAGACTTGGGAGCCGGGCAGTACCGGTGTACTCAGCCTTCCGTCGGGACGTCTGGTGCGCGGGCGTGGGCTGCGCCGGCAACTTCCAGCCGGCCCAGAGCCTCACTTCTCCGTCTTTCTACTCGGCAAGCAGCCTCCCAAGGTCACCTGGGATTCCCGGTGGCTTCGCTGGCCTGACTTCCGGCTGCCCACCAGCCGCACACAGGCCCAAGCGCTGCTGAGCGAGGCATGGTCCCGGGCGGAGTCCGAGCGTGTCGAGGTCGCCTGCGGCGGGGGCCGAGGCCGTACGGGCACGGCGCTGGCCTGTCTCGCGGTTCTTGACGGAGTGCCAGCCGCCGATGCGGTCGGCTTCGTGCGCCGCCACTACGACTCCCGCGCCGTCGAAACCCCATGGCAGCGGCGCTATGTGCTCCGTTTCGCCTACTGACTGATCAACGTGGTCACACCCGGTGCCATTACGGTGGCGCCGAGCTCGAGACCGGCTCATCAGGTGCTCCACGTAACCATCTGGAATGGATCAGGGTCCCCCGTAGGCTCCCGCTGCCGTCTGAGCTGGTCTGGTGGTTCGTTACCGGACCGGAGGGTCTTGCGCGGTGACTCGGCGCGGACGCCGGAATCGGCTGCGACGAGGCGCCGTCGACACGCTCGCCGACGGCACAGGGCGCGGTGGGGGTAGGCACACTCGCCTGGTCGGCCAGACCGGGACTCTGACGCGTCCGGCTGGGGTTCGGGGTTCGGCCTGCCACCGCTATCAGTGGCGTTCATCGGTTCCGGGCTCAGCGGATTTCAAGAACCACTGGCGCGCTGCGGCGGCGACCTCCGCCAGCGCACCCGGCTCCTCGAAGAGGTGCGTTGCCCCGGGAACAACCTGAACGCGGTGAGTCGCAGGCAGCAGTTCCGACGCAGTCCGGTTCAGTTCGAGCACCTCGTGATCCTGCCCGCCCACCAGCAGCAGGACGGGCACCTGCACCCGCCCCAGCGCACCGCCGGCGAGATCGGGCCGCCCACCACGGGAGACCACGGAGCGGATCCGGTCAGACCGCTCAGCCGCTGCGACCAAGGCCGCCGCCGCTCCCGTACTCGCGCCGAAGAGGTGAACGGAGAAATCACCTGTCGCAGGGTGCCTGCCGAGCCAGTCGATGGCCGACACAGTCCGCTCAGCCAGCAGGCCGATGTCGAAGCGGTGCTGCCCGGTCGCCGCGTCGGTCCGTTCTTCCTCCTCGCTGAGCAGGTCCATCAGTAGTGTGCCCCACCCGTGTCGGCGCAGTTCCTCGGCGACCGCTCGATTGCGGGGGCTGTGACGGGAACTGCCGCTCCCGTGCACGAACAGCACGACTCCCCGGGATGATGCTTGCACCTCCAGGTCGCCGACAAGCTCCACACCCCGGGGTACAGATACCAGAACCGTCTCCGAGACCATCACAGTGCTCCTTCCGGCTGACATTCGGTTCCCACCAAGTAGCCGTGACGCCCCGATTCATTCACGTAAGGGAACTTCTCCGGCGGATGGACTGTGTGGGGCCCCGTTGGTTCATGAGTCGTGGACGTCGGGGGGGAGTGAGGGTTTGTTGGAGAAGTTGCGGGTCACCTTCGCTCAGGCGCGCGAGAGTGCTCTGGAGATCGATGATGAGGTCA
>NZ_JBOHCV010000599.1:0-4177 GCF_050698815.1 Streptomyces sp. | reverse complement strand
CAACCGGAGCAGTGGAACCCGGCGCACACCCGACGCGGCAGTCGGGCCTCCGACCTGCCCATCATCAACACGGAACACAACAACGGTCTGCCGACACCGTCGGCAGACCGTCACGAAAGATCGAGGCTAACGCCCTGCGCCTGGAGACCATCGGCGACCCCGCCGACGTCGTGATCGCCTCAACGAAGAGCGGGGTGCACAACTGCGTCAAGTGACCTATGTATTCGGAAACTCGCCCTGACGCACCGATGACATGGAGAGGGATTCGTGGTGCTGCCGAGATGCTGGGTCGACGGCGAGCACGAGCTCGTCATCCAAATTCGCGGCACGCTGGCGCCAGTTCGTTTCGGACACCTTTCTCCGTCGGGACCCGGGTCGCCCACGCCTTGAGCCTGGAACGGACGCCAGGCTCAAGGCGTGGGCGTGGTTGTCGTTGAGTGCGGGGACTACCCGGCGCAGGTCCACCACGGGTAGGCCCCCGGCAAGAATTCGTACAGGTGTCTGCCCGGGCGAGCCCGGTGCCCGCCGGCGGCGGATGACCCTCCCGCGAGGGCCCCGGACGCGGCCCGGAGGCACGGCTGGCCCGCGCGGGGACGCGCCCGTACGACGGATTGAGCCGGTAGCCGCAGGAGCGGGACCCCCACCTCCGGCCAGGCACCGCGCACAGCACCGTTGCTGCAATCCCGGGGGAGATGAGCCGATGTACGAGTCACTGCACGAACTGCCCCGGAGTCGCCGCGTTCTTACGGGCCCTGGAGGGGAAGGCTCTCACCCCCGACTTCGCCCGCCGCGGCCTCTCGCCCCACCCCGCGAGCAGCACTGTGACTTGTACACCAAGTCGGACGGCGACTGGCTGCCCAGCAGTCGTGCGCTGCTTGGACGCTCGGGCCTGGGCGATGTCGCGTGCCTGATCGCCCAGGGCGAATACGCCCCCGGGTGGCGCATGCTGACCGATCCCCCCTGGCGTTGGCGCGAGCGAGCACAAGCGGCCACCCCTCACCGCGGTGAGGGCGAGGTGTAGGACGACCGACTCCCAAGTTGCTGGGCGGAGCCACAGCGGGTTGTCAAGGGTCTCTCAGGCGCCGATCCGGCTGATCAAGGCGTCGGCCGTCGCGAGCGCCTCGGTCACACAGGCTTCGGTGAACTCTCGCAGCACAGTCCGCATCTCGCCGTCCCGGCCCAGGTCGCGCAGTACGATGCCCTCGCGTTCGACTTGGGGGAGACGGGCGGCCCAGCGCAGCTCCAGCACGTCGAAGGCCTGCCGGATGACCGGCTGGTTCCGTGCGAACTGGGGAGCGCCCGGCCCTCCCTTGGCCCGTTCCAGCAACTCCTGGAACCGCCACCAGTAGGAGCGCTCGTCGAACGCGTCCTTCGTCGCGTTCTCAGGCCGCTGGGGCCGGTGGCCGGCCGTTCCCGCGGCGGACACGGTCTCGGGCAGCCCGCCCGCGTCGACGAACACCGGGACGTAGACCCCGGTGCAGGGCGTCACCGGTGACCACCACAAGTGCGGGAGGTGCTGATCGCACTGCTCCTCGGTGGGCAGCACGAACACCGTGGACGCCGCAGTGTCGCCCCACGTGAAGTCCGAGGGATGGGAGTGCATGCAAAGGCTGAGGAAGTCGGGGACGGCCGCGTTGAAGTACGGGCCGCCGAGGAAGGTGTCCTCGTAGTGGTCGCGCAGAATCCGCTGCCCGGTCTGTACGCTCACTTCGCCGCCACTGGCCACGGCCTCGCGCAGCAACTGGCGGGAGCGCTGCAACCGAATGTGTGAGAGCTGCAGCGGGGTTTTGGGGTCGACGTAGGAGCGTGCGAAGTCGAAGGGCTGGTCGGCCGGCTCGAACGACCACCAGCCCTGCCGAACGGCGTGCTCCACCAGGCCGCTGCTCGCCCGGTCCCACTGTGTGCGGATGGTGGGCTGGTTGGAGACGGCCACGGTGCCGGAGGTCACCCGCCGTGCCACCCAGTTCCGCCCCGATGTCTCCAGGATCCACGCCTCACAGGAGTCGGCGATCAGGAAGGAGTTGTCGTATCCGCCGGAGACTGGTGGTTCTCCGGGAACCCCGGAGCCCCACTGACCGTGCCGCTTCACCAGGTTGCAGATGGTCTCCAGCGCCTCGCCCGCGTTTCGCCCGCGTTCAAGTCCGAGCCGGACGAGCTCCATGCCCAGGATGCCGCGTTCCGGCTCCTCACCCTGCTCGGCGGAGCACACGGCGGCCGCCCAGTCCCGGGTGAACAGGGCTTCGTTGCCGATAGCGACACCGTGCTCGTTAAGCCCCTGCTCGTGGCCCCAGCACCAGTAGGGAGAGCCGCCGATGTGTGCAGCGGACTTGGGGACGTCGTCGATCTCGAGGTAGGCGAGCCGAAGCCGACCGCCGCTTTGCTGGGCGGTCCGGCGAGGGAGGAAGCACAGCGGCTGAGCGTCCCCGACCGGCCGGTCGCTGTTCTTGCCCACGAGCACCCGCCCACCGGGCCCGGTGTCGGCCAGCGCGGCGAAGGTGTCACAGCTCCATGGACGCACAGCGTTCCTCTCACCTCGACGGACGCCGGCCATGGGACCGACTGCGGACCACCTTGAGATCTCAAGATGGGCCGCGTCAACGGTTCGGCGCGCTTCGTAGGGGCTGGTCAGCCGCCCAGGACCACGACCCGCGGGCACCGGTGACCGGCCGCCGCTGTCTGGCTCGGCCGGGTCGGCTCAGCTAGCCCGGGAATGAGTTCCGTTGTTGTGGCGGGCGCTGACACCGTCATGGAAGTTGCGCCAGAACCACTCGTGAACATCGTCCGATCGGAGTTCTGGACGTCTCCTGAATTTGTGAAGAAATGCCGACACGACAGCAGAACAAAGCCACACTCGAGTCTCCGCGTACGGTCCGTGTCCGCTGGTCGGTGCCGGGCTAGTCCGAGTGACGGAATTGAAAACCGCCGTCGAGAGATTGTCTAAACAGTGTCTAATGAAGCACTAAAGGCTGTCTAGCCGAGTGTATGGTGGGGGACATGGGTGCTGAGGAATTCGCCAGCGTGGACGCTCTGCTGGAGCAGGTCAGGAAGCGTGCACAGGTGCCTTCCCCGGCTGAGCGTGTCCGGCTGCGCACGGCGGCCGAGCTCAGTCGCGCGGAGGTGGCTCGCGCTGTGGGTGTGGGCCGCCAGACCGTGGCGAACTGGGAGGAGCGCAGCAGTGGCGTCCCGAACTCACGGGCCTGGGCTCGCTATCTGCATCTGCTGGAAGGACTCGCCAGCCAGTACCCCGCTCCGGCTGCCGAGCCGTCACGGCCGTGCGTGTTGTGCGGCGGCCCCGCCACCGACGAGGTCGAGGGATTCGCCCAGCACCTGGACCCGGCCGACTGCGGACGGTCGTCACCACATCCCCCCGCGCACGCACACCAGGTCGCGGATGGGCATGCCCCCGCTCAGACCCCTGCGACCAAACCGAGCACCGCTCGGCCCGCCCCGGTCGTGAAGCCGAGTGCCGCTCGCCGGCCTCGCCCTCGTCGGGTAGGCCAGAAGGAACAGAACGAGGGGGGCCAATTCATCGCCGGGCGTGTCCGCGAGGCTCTCACTGCCAACGGCGGCGACGCCGAGGCGGCCGTCGCCGACCTGGAGTACAAGGCGATCCCGGACGCGATGCACCTGCTGGAGACAACCCGGATCGGCGGCCGGTACGACTTCACCCACCATGCGGTCCTGCCCGACATCTTCAACAAGACCCCCGGCCGGGATTCCAACGACGTCTGGGAAGCCCGCCCCAAGTGGAGCGCCCCGGCGGCCGCGTTGCCCCCAGGGGAGCTGAAGGTGACCGCCCTGGACATCAACGGCGCCTACCTCTCCGCGCTGAAGGCGCACCTGCCCATCGGCGCTCTGGAACACCACCTCGGCCCGGCCGAGGGCGGCCCCCCATACGACCGGCGCCGCTCCGGCGTCCACCTCGTCACCCCGCCCGCCTGGCCCCACGAGACTCTGCCCAACCCGATCGGCAACCGTGAGGAACCCGGACGACTGTGGATCACCGAATCCACCCTCCGGCTGCTGCACCGCCTCTCCAGCGAGAAGTACGGACTGTGTGGGGCCCCGTTGGTTCATGAGTCGTGGACGTCGGGGGGGAGTGAGGGTTTGTTGGAGAAGTTGCGGGTCACCTTCGCTCAGGCGCGCGAGAGTGCTCTGGAGATCGATGATGAGGTCA
>NZ_JBOHCV010000598.1:0-7612 GCF_050698815.1 Streptomyces sp. | reverse complement strand
TTTCCCGGCTGACGAAGACGAACCTAGAACTTCAACTCAAGTTGAGGTCAACCCTCGCCGGTCGCGGCTCAGTCGGCGGCGGGCTGTCCCTCCTCCAGGCGGAATCCGACCTTCAGGCCGACCTGGTAGTGCTCGATCCGGCCCTCCTCGATCTGACCGCGCACCTGCGTCACCTCGAACCAGTCCAGGTTGCGCAGCGTCTCCGAGGCGCGGCTGACCGCGTTGCGGATCGCGGCGTCCACCCCCTCGTGGGACGTGCCGACGATCTCGGTCACCCGATAGGTGTGCTCGCTCATGGTGGTCTCCGCTGCTCCCGGGGTGATGTGCTCATCCCAAGTGCCCCGATTCGGCACGCTTACGCAGGTGAGTGCGTGCCGGGCGCCGGTGTCAGGTGCCGGCGCCGCCCATGGCCGTCAGGAGGGCCAGCGGTGTCGCCGCCGCCCATGCCTGCGGAGTGCACGAGTGCGGGTACGGCACCGGCGCCGGGTGTTCGAGACTGCTGTGACCCGCCAGTACCTCGGGCAGCCGCCAGCCGGTGTGCGCCGCCAGCGCCAGCACGCCGTCCGCGAGCGTACGTACCTCCTCGCGGAGCCCGTACCGCGCCAGGCCGAGGGCGATCACCGCGTTGTCGTGCGGCCAGACGCTGCCCCGGTGGTAGGTCAGCGGGTGGTAGGCGGGCTGACCGGCGGCGAGTGTGCGGACGCCCCAGCCGGAGAAGAAGTCCGGCTCCAGCAGCCTCCGTCCCACCGCGGCGGCGTCCCGGTCGTCGAGGATGCCGGACCACAGCAGGTGGCCGGCGTCCGAGGCGAGCGCGTCCGCCTGGCGGCCCGTTCCGTCCAGGGCGAGGGCGGGGAAGTCCTGGTCGGCCATCCAGAAGTCGCGCCGGAAGCGGAGGCGCAGCGCGTCCGCGGCCTCCTCCAGCCGGTCCGCGCAGGCGGCGTCGTCCCAGACCGTACGGGCCAGGCGGGCGGTGTGCCGCAGCGCGTCGTACGCGTAGCCCTGCACCTCGGACACGGCGAGTGCGCCTTCGGCCTGGGTGCCGTCGGCGGAGCAGATCGCGTCGGGGGAGTCCTTCCAGTTCTGGTTGGCGAGCCCGTCCTTGTCCGCGCTGTAGACGAGGTAGCCGCGCTCGTCGAGGCCGCCGTAGCGGAACATCCACTCCACGGCAGCCCGGGCGTGCCGCTCCAGGCGGCGGGCCAGGCCCGTGTCGCCGGTCTGCTCCGTCCAGGCGCCGAGCAGCACGAGGAACAGCGGCGTCGCGTCGACCGTGCCGTAGTAGCGGGCGTAGGGGACCTGGTCGAACTCGGACAGTTCGCCGTGGCGTACCTCGTGCAGGATCTTGCCCGGTTGGGCGACGCGGCGCGGGTCCTCGGTGGTCGCCTGGGTCGCGGCCAGCGCGGCGAGCGTGGCGGCGGCGAGGTCCGGGCGGTACGGGAGCGCGAACAGCGAGGTGAAGATCGAGTCCCGGCCGAACAGCGTGAGGAACCAGGGGACGCCTGCGGCGGGCACCCGCAGCGCCTCGCCGTCCGGCCCGGTGGCCGGTACGCGCAGCAGGTCGAGGTCGGCGAGGCCTTGCTCGCAGGCCCGGCGCAGCTCCGGCCGGTCGGTCAGCTCGTGAATGGCGGGAGGCGCGGCGGCCTCGGCGGCGCCCCCGGCGGAGGCCACGACGGCGTCACTCTCCGCCTGCGCCGCCGCACCGGAGACAGTCGCCCGCCCCGGGTGGGCCCGCGCCCGCAGGGTCAGTTCGGCCGTGCCGTGGGGCGGCAGGGTGAGAGTCCAGCTCAGCCGGTGCGCCCCGTCCGTGGTCCCGGCCACCGCGTCCGGCGCCGGCTCCGCCGTCACGGTGGTGCGGGCCAGCCAGTCGCCGCGCCGGTAGCTGAGCTCCACGCCGTCCGCGCGCTGTTCGGCGCTGCGCTCGCCACCGGGCTTGGCGAAGGTGTGGTCCCCGCGCAGCTCGTACTGGTCGGCGAAGTCGGCGTCCGCGGTCAGTGCCACCCGTACGGTCGTCTCGTGCCCGACGTTGGAGGTCAGCCGCAGCCGCTCGACCAGCGTGCGGTGGGTGAGCGCCTGCTCGCGGTAGACGGTGCACGCCGGCGGCTGGTCGCGGCCGAATGGCGGGGTCAGCACGGCAGTGCACGCGCCGTCGCCGCTAGCCGGCACGAGCAGATCGGGCGCCGCGTCGTCGAGGCTGAGTTGCCAGCGGCTCAGATGCCTTCCGTCGTTCACGAACAGCCCGTCGGGGGTGGCGTCCACACGCCCGTCGATGTCGCCGCCGCTGCCGAGCAGTGCCAGTGTGCCGTCGTGTACGAGCAGACGGTCGCCGTCGTTCATGGGGTCTCCCTGGGTATCGCTGTCGTGCATGATGTCGCTGTCGTGCCCTCTTCGGCGGAGGCCAGCAGGTCCAGCGCCAGTGCGGCCGTCCAGCTGAAGTCACGGATTCCGCGCGCCTCGCCGGTGTACGGGTCGAGGTACTCGGCGAAGCCGGAGTCGACCGCCGCTCCGAGCACCTCGGCCCGCAGCGCGTCCGCCCGCCCGGTCTCACCCTGCTGCCGGAGTCCGCGCTCCAGCAGCCAGTTGACGTTGAACCAGGCCGGCCCGCGCCAGTAGCGGCTCGGGTCGAAGGCGTGCCCGGTCAGCGCGTAGCTCGGCGCGAGACGTACGGTTCCGCCCAGCCCGAAGTGCGGGCCCTCGGCCGTACGTACGAGCGCCGCCGCGACCTCCTCCGGCAGCCCCGGCACGATCAGCGGCACCAGCCCGGCGACGCTGAACTCCCGTACCGGAGCGTCCGCTCGCAGGTCGTTGCAGAGGAAGAGCCCGGCTTCCGGGTTCCACAGGCACTTCACCAGCGCGTCCGTGAGCGCTTCGGCGCGGGCGAGGTGCGGGGCGGGGTCGGCGCCCGTCGCGGCCGCGATCCGGGCCAGCGCGCGTTCCGAGACGATCAGCAGCGCATTGACGCTCGGGTCCTCGACGGCGAACGGGTGCGGTGCGTCCGCGTCGCGGTAGCCGTGGTCGCGGTATTCGGCGGCGAGCCGCACGTAGCGCCCGTAGTCCAGGTCGGTGGGCCGGTCGGCGGCGGTGCCGTGCGCGAGGTCGGCGCGCCGGAAGGAGTCCGCGGCGACCGGCTCGACGCGTGCCAGCGGGCCGTCCCAGCACGGGCTGTTGTCCATCCCCGGCTCCCAGGGATGCACCATCGCGGCCAGTCCGTGCCCGCCCAGGTCCCGGCGGTCGGCGAGATAGCGGTGCCAGGACGCCAGCCGCGGATACAGGCGGGCCAGGAAGCCGCGCCGACGGGAAGCCTCGGGGTCGGCCTGGTGCACCAGCCAGGCGGCGAGCGCGTGCACGGGCGGCTGGACGATGCCCGAGGTCTCCAGTCCGCGCGGCGGACCCGCCTGCGCGGTGGCGGACGTCTGCCAGAAGTCGGGGCCGGGGAAGTACGCGTCCAGCGGCACACCCGTGTCGAAGACGATGTGCGGCATCCGCCCGTCGGCCCACTGCGCGCCGAACAGCGTCTCCAGCTCACGCTGTGCGCGTACCGGGGACAGATGGCGCAGCCCGATGGCGATGAACGCCGAGTCCCAGCTCCACTGATGCGGATAGAGACCGCGGGAGGGCACCGTGGAGTTTCCGGTCCAGTTCCCGAACAGCACGCGGCGCGCCTCGCGGCGCAGCCGGTGGCGCTCGGCCCGGCCGAGCGCCCGGTGCGGGGCGAGCAGTTCGCCGGAGGCCGGCGGAGCCGCGGTCATCCCGCCGCCCGGTGCAGGAAGGGCGGGATGGAGCGGACGGCCGCTGCCGGGTCGCCGGTCAGTCTGCACTCGACGGCCAGGTATCCGGTGTAACCGGCGCTGTCCAGGGCGCCCAGCCAGGCGGGCCAGTCCAGGTGCCCGGCCCCGGGCTGGAACCGGTTGGAGTCGCTGACCTGCGCGTGACCGATGTACGGCGCCGCCGCCAGGATCGCGGCCGGCGGATCGGCCTCCTCGATGTTCATGTGGTAGCTGTCGATGCCGATACGGACGGAGTCGAGACCGACCGCGGCGATCAGCTCGGCTGCCTGCTCAAGCCGGTTGAGCATGTGGTCCTCGTACCGGTTGAGCGGCTCCAGGTAGAGGGCGACGCCTTCGCGGCGGGCGTGCTCACCCAGCTCCGTGAGTCCCGCGAGCAGCACCTCGCGGTCCTGCTCCGCGCTGCGCGGCGGTTCGAAGGGCGGCAGCCGCCGCGAGAACATCCCGTACGAGGCAGGGGTCTGCGCGCCCGTGCCGCCGAGCTCCGCGATGACCGACAGCTGCGACTTCAGCTGGTCGAGGGCGTCGCGCCGCTGCCCGGCGTCGAAGGCGGCGAAGAAGTGCGGCATGTCGACGCACACCGTGGGCATGACGACACCGTCCGCGAGGGCCTTGCGCAGTTCGGGCAGCCGCTCGCGGAAGCCGAAGCCGCCCTTTCCGCGCAGCTCGATGGCGTCGTAGCCGGCGGCCTGCGCGAACTCCCACTTCTGCTGAAGGGTCTCGCCGGGCAGCAGCTGCTCCTGGCAGGCGGTTCTGAACATGGTTCGGGCCTTTCGGGGTGATGCGGCGGTGCGGTTGCCGGGTGCCTGATTCAGAACTCGAGCACGATCTGGAGGGCCTCACCCGGACGCTCGTCCAGCAGGACATAGGCGTCGGCGGCCTCCGCGGCCGGTACGACGTGACTGACCAGGGACTTCACATCCACCTTGCCTTCGGCCACCAGCCGCAGGAAGGTCTGCTGGAGCCGTTCCACGCTCCAGCGCCCGGCGAGCTGATGCGGCACCCCGCCGATCTGTGAGCAGATCAACTGGGCCCTGTTGTGGTGGAATTCGTCGCCGAGCCGCAGCCCGGCGGCGTCCCCCTGATAGAAGCCGGCGGCGACGACACGGCCGCCCACGGCCACCGACCGCAGCGCCTCGTGCAGCGCGGGATAGGCACCGCTGATCTCGATGGCGGCGTCGGCGCCCCGCCCGTCGGTGAACTCCCGCAGCCGTTCGGCGACATCGTCGGTACGGGCGTTGAGCGTGGCCTCGGCGCCGTACTGCCGCGCACTCTCCAGCCGTACGTCGAGGGCGTCGACGGCCGTCACGCGGGCGCCGTTGAGCTGGGCGAGGCGGGTGGTCAGCAGTCCGACGACGCCCTGCCCGAACACGGCGACGTCCTCCCCGAGATGGACGTCGGCGCCGAGCACGGCGTTGTAGGCGATGGCGCCGACCCGGGCGAAGGCACCGGCGAGCGGTTCGAGTCCGGCGGGCAGGGTGTGCCCGGCCATCCGCTCGGCCGGGACGACGCCCTCGCTGCGGTGGCCCCAGATGCCCCACACCAGATCGCCGACGGCGGGCAGGCCCGGCCGGTCCCGCAACTCCGGTGAGGCCTCGGTGACTTCGCCGACCTCCGAGTACCCCCAGCCGGCGACCGGATAGGCGATCCCGGCGGCACCGTCACGGAAGAGCCGGGCCTCGGGGTCCCAGGTGCGGGTCAGATAGGGGTTCGTGCCCCGGTACGCGGTGAGTTCCGTACCGGCGGATATGCCCGAGTAGCGGGTGCGTACCCGCAGATGGCCGGGCGGCAGCGGCGCACTCTCGTGCTCGGCCACCTCGACCTGCCGGGGGCCGGTGAACTGGACGACTCGCTCCACAACGGACTCCGAGGGGGGTTGGTTCTGACGTGCGGTTCAGCAGTTCCGTAGAAGATACATCAGAGTTACGTCTTGTAAACAGACAGAAGTGGTGCTGAGATGCATCCCTGAAAAGCGGAAGCCACGTGAGGATGGGGCATGCGGATGTGGACGCGGCGTTCGAGAGTGCGGCAGTCGAGCGCAGCCGGGCTCGCAGTGGTGCTGTCCGCCGTGCTGCTGGCGGGCTGCTCGGGGAACGCGCACGTCGGGCCGGGCAAACCGGACTCCAGGATCACCGTGTGGACACTGGAGAATCTGCCCGCGCGGATGGCGGCACAGAAGAAGATGGTCGCCCGCTTCGAGAAGAAGAGCGGCGTCCAGGTGAAGCTCGTCGGCGTCGACGAGGGCCAGCTCCCGCAGTTGATCATGTCGGCGGCTGCCGCGGGGAAACTGCCCGACGTGATCGGTGCGCTGCCGCTCGGCCAGGCCTGGCAGATGTACGGCAACGGGCTGCTCAACACCAAGGCCACCACCGGCATCGTGAAGGGACTGGGTGTCGGCGATTTCAACGCCAACGCACTCAGGCTCAGTTCGGACGGCGGCACACGGCTCACCGTCCCCTCCGACGCCTGGGTCCAGCTCCTCGTCTACCGCAAGGACCTGCTGAAGAAGGCCGGACTGCCCGAACCCGACAGCTACGCCACGATGCTGAAGGCCGCCAGGAAGCTCGACCGGGGGCGCATGAACGGCATCTCCCTGGCCACCGACCCCAGTGACCTCTTCACCCAGCAGAGCTTCGAGGATCTGGCACTGGCCAACGACTGCCAGCTCGTCGAGAAGGGCGAGGTGGCGCTGGACTCCGCCGCCTGCCGCCGGACCTTCGAGACCTATGACTCCCTCGCCCGCGAGCACGGCGCTCCCGGCACCCAGACCGTCGACACGACTCGGGCCACCTACTTCGCGGGCAGGTCACCGATGATGGTGTGGTCCTCCTTCCTGCTCGACGAACTGTCCGGTCAGCGGGCCGACGCCGTGCCGAGCTGCCGGGAGTGCAAGGAGAACCGCGCGTTCCTCGCGGAGAACAGCGGCATCGCGACGGCGCTGAAGGGCCCCGACGGCGAGAAGCCGGTCCAGTTCGGCGAGATCAGCTCCTGGACGATCACGAAGACGGCCGAGACCAAGGCGTCGAGCACCTTCGTCAAGCACATGCTGAGCGACGGGTACGAGGACTGGTTCGGGATGGCGCCCGAAGGCAAGATCCCGGTCCGGGAAGGCACCGCCGAGGACCCGGACAAGTACACGCGTGCCTGGCGCTCCAGCAGGCTCGGCGTCGAGGCGACCGTGCGCAAGCCGCTCAACTCGATCTACCCGGACCGGGTGCTGGACCAGCTCACGCAGGGCGTCGGCGTGATGCGCCGCTGGGGCATCGAGGAGGGCGAAGGCGCCCTCGTCGGCGCCACCAACGGCGAACTCCCCGTCCCCAAGGCGATCGGCGCCATGACCAGCGGTCAGACGTCGCCCGAAGAGGCGGCGCGCGAAGCGCGGGACGAGATCGACGCGCTGCGGCGGTCGCTGGAGTGACCTTCGCCGCCATCCGAGGTACGCACACCTTGACCTCTCTCCGAGCTGAAGCAGGGAGATTCTTCCCTCGCGGGTTGAGCTTTCTGCTTCGCAGCCGGTTGCCGACCCGAATTAACGGCGGGGGACGGTGTGCCGCCCATCGGTCTTACATCAGCTCCACAGACCTGACTTCCCGCCAGCCCGGCGGTAGGCCGGTCCGGGCTTGGTTTTCGCCCGGACCAGCAGGCCACACGTTATCACCCATCTGGACGCAGGCGCGGATACAACGGGCGAATCACCTTTCCCGGCCCTGCTCTGCAGAGGTTTGTTTCCTCCTCCGGCTGATGCCGGGGGTATCCACGAAGGAAGACAGATGACGCAAACCAGCACCAGGCCACCGGAGAGCGGTGCCACCCCGCCCGGCGTCGCTCCGGAG
>NZ_JBOHCV010000597.1:0-8407 GCF_050698815.1 Streptomyces sp. | reverse complement strand
TCGGCGGTGGTGGGGCGGCCTGGGTGATGGAGATGTTCCCGTACGAGCCCCCGCAGCACCCCTGCCACCTCCTCCGGGGTCTCCAGCGGTGTCATGTGCCCGCGTCGCGGCAGCTCGTGCAGGCCGCGGGTGCTGTGCGGCAGCGCGGCCACCAGCTCGCGGGCGAGTACGGACGGGGTGAGCCGGTCGTGCGTACCGGCCAGCACGGCCGTCGGCGGGGTGAGCCGGGACACGTTCGCCGCCAGGTCGAGCTCGGCGAGCATCCGGCCCCAGGCCCCGCGCACGCGATGCGGGCAGGCGTGCACGATGCGGGCGACGGCCGTGACCTGCTCGGGGGTGGCGTCCGGGCCCAGCGTGCCGTATTTCAGCGCCTTCTTGGTGACCGGCGACACCGGCCCCATGGGCGCCCGCGACGTCAGCAGCAGCCGGTGCGCGCGGACGCGCCCGCGCTCGGAGCGGAAGGGGAGCACCCGGGCCTCGGCCGGCAGCCGGTGCGCCCCGGTGTTGCACAGCATGAGCGCGGCTGCCCGCTCCTCCAGCTGGGGCCGCCCGGCGGCGGCGATGAGCGTCATCGCCCCCATGGAGTGGCCGCCCAGCACGGCCCGTTCGCCGGGCCGCAGCGCCGCGTCGAGCACGGCGCACAGGTCGTCGGCGAGGACGGCGGGGCTGTAGGCGTGCGGGTTCGCGGCGGGTGTACGGCCATGGCCGCGCTGGTCGTAGACGATCACTCGGTGCCCGGTGGCCGTCAACTCCCGTATGACGGGCGCCCAGAAGGCGATCGAGCAGGTCCAGCCGTGGACGAGCAGCACGGCCGGGTCGCTCTCGCGCCCGTGCACCTCGACGTGCAGGCGGGCGCCGTCGGCGGAGGTGGCGGCCAGTTCACGGGCCGCGGCGGGGAGTTCGTACGGACTGCGGTTCGCCGGGGGACGGCCCGTCGCGGTGAGGCGCACCATCGTCAGCCCTCCTCCGCCGCGTGGAAGGCGGCCGTCGCCGCGCCGCGGCCCGCCGCGCCCGGCACGGTCACCTTGCCCTTCGCGGGACTTGCCGCCGAGCCCGCGCCCTGGGCGGACACGCGCCGCACCTCGTACTCCTCCAGCCTGACTTCCCTGGTGACGTTGCGGAACTCGGCGGTGGTGCCGGGCCATACGGTCGTGTTGCGGCCGTTGGCGTCCAGGTACCAGCTGTCGCAGCCGGTGTTCCAGACGCTGCGCTCCATGCGGTCCTGGATGTGGGCGTTCCAGGCGTTGACGGCCTCGGGACGGGGGTCGAGCGCCGCCTTGCCGGCCGGGCCGCCGAGGGTGTCCAGCTTCTTGACGTAGTCGACCATGTAGTTCAGCTGGGACTCGATGATGAGGATCATCGAGCTGTTCCCCAGGCCGGTGTTGGGGCCGATGACCGTCATGAAGTTGGGGAAGCCGGGGGCCGTACAGCCGCGCAGCGCCGCCATCCCGCCCGACCAGCTCTCGGCCAGCGTCCGGCCGTCCGCGCCCTTGACGCGGTGCGCGATCGGCATGTCGGTGACGTGGAAGCCGGTGCCGAAGATGATCGCGTCCACCTCCGCCTCGGTGCCGTCGGCGGCGACGAGGGTGTTGCCGCGTACCTCCTTGAGGCCGGAGGCGACCAGGTCGACGTTCGGCTCGGCGAGCGCCGGATAGTAGTTGTTGGACAGCAGGATGCGCTTGCAGCCGATGCGGTACCCGGGGGTGAGCTTCCGCCGCAGGTCCCGGTCCTTGACCGCGCGCCTCATGTGGCTGGAGGCGAGCCTCTCGATCAGGCCCAGCATCTTGGGGTGCTTGGCGAACGCCGTGACCTGCATCTCCCGCATGCCCCACAGCAGTTGGCGGCGCAGATAGCGGGTGGCGGGCAGCATGCCGTGCAGCCGGTGCTCCAGTCCGGTGATCTTCCGGTCGACCCGCGGCATCACCCACGCCGGGGTGCGCTGGAAGAGAGTGAGCTTCTCCACCTCGGGCTGGATGGCCGGCACCACCTGGATCGCGGAGGCGCCGGTGCCGATGACGGCGACGCGCTTGCCGCTCAGGTCGTAGTCGTGGTCCCAGCGGGAGGTGTGGAAGACCTTGCCGGTGAAGCCGTCCAGACCGGGTATCTCCGGGATCTTGGCGTCCGAGAGCGGCCCCGTCGCGCTGACCACGAAGTCCGCCGTCAGCTGGTGCCCCTGCCCGGTCGTGAGCGTCCAGTGCAGCTCCTCGGGGTCCCAGCTCATCAGCTCGACCGCGGAGTTGAACCGGATGTGCTGCCGCAGCCCGAAGGTGTCCGTGACGCGCTCCAGGTAGGCGCGGATGTGCTCCTGCCCGGAGAACGCGCGCGGCCACTCGTTGTTGGGCGCGAAGGAGAAGGAGTAGAGGTGCGAGGGTACGTCGCACGCGCACCCCGGATACGTGTTGTCGTGCCAGGTGCCGCCGACCGCCTCCCGGCGCTCCAGTACGACGAAGTCGGTCACTCCGGCGCGGCGCAACCGTACGGCAGCCCCCAGGCCGCCGAATCCGGATCCGATCACCGCCACCCGTACGTGCTCGTGCTCGCGCTCGGCCGCCATGCCGCCGCCTCCCGGTGTCTGCTTTCGCCGACTGCTTACCGCGCCAGTAATCACTGGCATGGTGGGAGCGTAGGGCAGCGGGATACCGATGGGTAGGGGTCTCGCGCCGGAAGTTACCGCCGGTTGCACCCAGGCCGCCTGCCCCCGGGCTCCCCTCTCCGGGCACACGTCCAGGCAATCCCCTGATCCGGATGGTTAAGCTGCCCGGGTGGCCGACGACAGCGAGCGAGCAGCGAGCACGGACCCGGGCGGCGGGTCCGACGCCGGTCACGCCGGTCACGCCGGTCATGGCACCGGCAACGACGCCGGCAACGGCAAGCGCGAGTTCCGTACGGCCGAACTGGCCGAGCTGGCCGGGATCACGACCCGCACACTGCGCTTCTACCGGGAGCGCAAGCTGCTGCCGCCGCCCCGCCGGGACGGCCGCATCGCTTGGTACGACGAACACCACCTCGCCCGGCTGCGCACCATCTCCGGCCTTCTCGCCCGCGGCCACACACTGGGCGGCATCGCCGATCTGCTCGGCGCCTTCGAGAGCGGGCGCGACTCCCACGGCACGGCCGAACTGCTCGGTCTGGAATCCTCGATGATCACCCTGTTCGCCGAGGAGACGCCGATCCGCCTCACCCCCGAGGAGCTGGCCGACTACTACCAGGGCGAGGTCACCGTCGAGAACCTCGCCGCCTCGCTCGACATCGGCTACATCGCCGTCGACGGCGACGAGTTCATCCACATCAGCCGCCGCCTGCTGGACGCCTCGTCGGCACTCGTGAAGAAGGGCATCCCGCTCGCCGCCGTACTCGCCGCGGGGCGCGGGCTGCGGACGCAGACCGAGGCCATCGCGGAGGTCTTCGCCGACCTCTTCCGCACCCACCTGCTGCCCGCGGAAGCGGCGGCCGCCACCGCCGACGGCGGACTGGACGCCGACTGCCTCAACGACCTGCTGACCCAGCTGCGCCCGCTCGCGAAACAGGTCGTCGAGGCGGAACTGGGCCTCGCCCTGGACCGCCGGGTACGGGCGGAAGTCGAACAGTGGATCGGCCAAACCGGCCACCCCACCCCGGAACCCGACGCCCCGGCGAACCGACCGGGACCTGGCCCCGGGTGACCTAGGAGTCGAACGTCGCCGTCACCGGGGCGTGATCGCTCCACCGTTCCGCGTGGCTCGGTGCCCGCTCGACCTCCGCCTTCATCGCCCGCACGGCCAGGCCCGGCGTACCGCACACCAGGTCGATGCGCCAGCCCGAGTCGTTGTCGAAGGCCCGCCCCCGGTAGGACCACCACGAGTACGGCCCGGCGACATCCGGGTGCAGCGCCCGTACGACGTCCGCGTAACCGCCGTCCGCCGGGTCCAGCACCCGGGAGAGCCACTCCCGCTCCTCGGGCAGGAAGCCGGCGGACCTGCGGTTCGCGCGCCAGTTCTTCAGGTCCGCCTCCTGGTGGGCGATGTTCCAGTCTCCGCACACCAGGACCTCGCGCCCGTCGGCCGCCGCCCGCTCCCGCAGCCGCCGCAGATACGGAAGGAAGGCGGCCATGAAGCGCTCCTTGTACTCCTGCCGCTCGGTGCCGACCTCGCCCGAGGGCAGATACAGGCTGGCGACGGTCACACCCGGGAGATCCACCTCGGCGTACCGGCCCGAGTCCTCGAACTCCGCCGCGCCGAAGCCGATCCGCACCTGGTCCGGCTCGCGCCGGGTGAGCAGGGCCACACCGGCCCGCCCCTTGGCCGCGGCGGGCGCGTACACCGTGTGCCAGCCGTCGGGCGCGCGTACGGCGTCGGGGAGCTGGTGCGGCTCGGCCCGGACCTCTTGCAGACACACCACGTCCGCGTCGGTGGCGGCCAGCCACTCCTGGTAGCCCTTCTTGGCCGCGGCCCGCAGCCCGTTCACGTTCACCGTCGTCACCTTCAGCATCCGGGTCACTTTACGATGACCGGTATGCGAATCGTTCGTGTGCGCTACGACCATCCCGACGCGATGAAGCTCAACGACGACGTGCAGCAGGAGTACGCCGAGCGCTACGACGACGAGGGCGACATCACCCCGCTCGACCCCGCGATGTTCGAGCCGCCGCACGGGCTCTACCTGATGGCGTACGACGACGACGGCCGGCCCGTCGCGACCGGTGGCTGGCGCTCACAGCACCGGAACGAAGAGGGCTACTCGGACGGGGACGCCGAGATCAAGCGGATGTTCGTGGTGCGGGAGGCGCGGGGGCTCGGGCTGGCCCGGCGGATCCTGGCCGTGCTCGAGGAGGACGCCCGCGCGGCGGGCCGTACCCGCATGGTCCTGGAGACCGGCACCGCGCAGCCCGAGGCGATCGCGCTGTACGTCTCCTCCGGATACGAGCCGACCGGGAAGTTCGGCCTCTACCGCTTCGAGGCCGCGAGCCGCTGCTACGCCAAGCCGCTCTGATCGGTACGCCAGGCGGGCCCGGCATGCGGGTCGGACGGCCCCTGACCGGCTCCACCCTGACCGAACGTGCCCGGACCGAACCCGATCGGGCCGAACTCGCCCAGCCCGGCCGCGTCCCGGTCGGCTGAGCGCTTACCGGGCCGGCCGGTCGCCGAGCGCACCAGCTCCGCTGCCGTGGCGATACCGTGCTCCTCCACCGACACCGCCGCCATACCCGGCAGTTCCGCGGCCACCCGGCCGGTCAGCGCCCGCCCGGGCGGCAGCTCGACGCAGCAGCGCGTCCCCTCCTGCGTCAGCGCGACCGTCATCTCCTCCCAGCGCACGGGGAGGGCGACGGACCGGGCCAGGTCGTCGAAGACGGCGTTGGTGTCGCCGCGCAGGCAGCGCCCGAAGACACCGCTCACATACGGCACGGCCTGCGGGCGCCGCGGGATGGTCGCCAGATGCTGGGCGAGCCGGACGGCGACGTCCCCCTCCGGCTCCTCTCCGCGCTCCAGCAGCAGGCCGCGCAGCCGTACGGCCCGCAACGCCTCCTCGAAGGTGAGCACCTCCGCGAGTACGGCCGCCGCGTAGCCTCCGACATCGTGCCCGGCGACGAGGGCGGGCCGTACCTCCTCGTCCTCCACCAGCGCGCG
Organism: Streptomyces sp.; assembly: GCF_050698815.1. Classification (GTDB taxonomy): domain Bacteria; phylum Actinomycetota; class Actinomycetes; order Streptomycetales; family Streptomycetaceae; genus Streptomyces. Next base: position 2,804 of record NZ_JBOHCV010000597.1, on the reverse strand, counting down.
CGCACCGGCCACGCCCGCGACGAAGAGCGCGATGTGGCAGGCCACCGGCGACCGTTCCAGTGCTTCCGCCGTGTCCAGCTCGGCGATGCTGTCCGCGTGCTCCCCGCCGGCCCCTGCTCCGGTCCCCGCACCAGAACGGGCCACCAGAGCGCGCAGCGCCCCGTCCGCTTCGGCCAGCACGGTCGCGGACGCCGTGGTGTCGGGCAGCCGGTGCAGCATGCCGGGCCGCTGTGAGCCCCGGCCGGGGAAGAGGAACGCGATGCTCATGGAGGTCAGCCTGGCCCCCGCCGTACAGGCGGCGCCAGTGGGGTCTCCGTTCCCGGCACGGCGAACTTCCCTCGTCACCACGGCAACCGGTCCGAGGCGCCCCTGATTCCGAATCACCCGGGCGAGGGACGCCCGGAGCACCGCTGCGGGACCACTGCCCGCCACGGCAAGGTCACTTTCGAACAGCTCGGTGCGACAAACCCCTCACGATCTGTCGCCGCCCCGTGTGAAGCTGACCCCTATGAATACTCCCCAGGACCCCCGGCTGGCCGAGAAGATCCGGTCGGACCAAGCGCATTCGGCACGCGTCTGGAACTACCTGCTGGGCGGCCGGGACAACTACAGCGCCGACCGCGAGGTCGGCGACATGATCCTGCACGCCTTCCCGGGCATCGCCCGTATCGCCCGCATCCAGCGCTACTTCCTCGCCCGCGCGGTCCGCTTCCTGGCCGCCGAGGCCGGGATACGTCAGTTCCTGGACATCGGCACCGGGCTGCCGACCGTGGACAACACCCATGAGGTCGCGCAGCGCGTCGCACCGGAGTGCCGGGTCGTCTACGTCGACAACGACCCGCTCGTGCTGGTGCATGCCCAGGCCCTGCTCACCAGCAGCAAGGAGGGGGCCTGCGCCTACCTCGACGCCGACGTACGCGACCCCGAAGCGATCCTCGCCGGCGCGGCCGGAACCCTCGACTTCACCAAGCCGGTGGCGCTCACCCTGATGGGAACGCTGGGGCAGCTTCCCGACTCCGACGACCCGTGGTCGATCGTGGCGCGGCTGCTGGAGTCGCTGCCATCCGGCAGCTATCTGGCCGTGACCGACGGCTCCGACACCAACGCCGCGCTCAACGAGGCCATCCGCGTCTACAACACGAACTCCGCCAGCTCCTACCACCTGCGCAGCCACGATGCCATCGCCCGCTTCTTCGACGGCCTCGACGTGGTGGAGCCCGGCGTGGTCACCACCACGATGTGGCGACCCGACGTCGCCGACCCCGAGGAGGACGCGGCAGAGGTGGAAGCGATCTGCGGCGTCGGACGGAAACGTTGACGCCGACCGCGCCCGCGATCATCGACACCGAGCGGCTGGTGCTGCTGCCGCTGCGGGAGGAGCACGCCGAGGAGATGGCCGTGGTGCTGTCCGACCCCGCGCTGTACACCTTCACCGGCGGTGAACCCCCGGACCCCGAGGCCCTCCGGGCGCGCTACGCATGCTTGACCGCGGGGTCCTACGATCCAGCCGTCTCCTGGGGCAACTGGGTGATCGGGTCACGCGCCGAGAGCTGCCTGACGGGATACGTCCAGGCGACGATCACCCTCGACGAGGGCGGACGGCACGCGGAGATCGCCTGGGTGGTCGGAACTCCCTGGCAGGGACGGGGTATCGCCACGGAGGCGACCCGGGGAATGGCCGGCCGGCTGCGTCAGCAGTCCGTACGGGACCTCATCGCCCACATCCATCCGGACCACCGGGCCTCCGCCGCGGTCGCCACGGCCGCCGGACTCGCACCCACGGACCGATGGCACGACGGCGAGGTCAGATGGCAGCGCACACTGTGAATCATGGACCTCGACGAACTGCGGCGCCGGGTCACTGCGCGAGTCGCCGACGTGACAGGAGACGACGTTGACCGACCGCCGGCCGATGGATCTGCGGGCGTATGAGGAACGGATGCGGTCGGGACCGTGCTTCGTCTGCGCGTTCGTCGCCGGCGACCCGGACTTCCGTCACGAGACGGTCTACGAGGACGACGACCACATCGCCTTTCTGGACCGCTGGCCCACGCTGCCCGGCAAGGTCCTGGTCGCGCCGAAGCGGCACATCGAGCACGTCGTCCGTGACGTGGACGAGACCGCCTTTCTCCGGCTGATGCGAGTGGTCCGCAGGGTGGCGCTGGCCGTGGAGGAGGTGCTGGCCCCCGAGCGGACGTACCTGCTGTCGCTGGGCAGCCAGCAGGGCAACTCCCACCTGCACTGGCACATCGCGGGACTCCCGGAAGGCGTCCCCTACGGGCAGCAGCAGTACCACGCCCTCATGACGGAGAACGGCGTGCTGTCCATGACACCGCTGCAGACCGCCGACATGGCGGCACGGCTGGGCCAGGCGATCCGCCGGATGTAGGCCCGGGGTCGGCACCGCCTCGCTGGGGCGGAGATGGCGCAACAGCGCCCTGTGGAAACCGGGCGCACCGTGCTTCGATTCTTTGTCATGACCCTGAGACGCCGGCACTTACTCAAGGGGGTGGCCGCGCTGTCGGCCACCACGCTGCTGAGCACGGCGATGTCGGTGGAGGCCCGCGCGGCCGCCGCCGAGGCGCCAGGACCCGAGGCGTGGATGTCGCAGCTCCCCGACGGGGCGGTCTTACGGGATCTGACGATCCCGGGCACGCACAACTCCGGTGCGCAGTACGGCGGTCCGTGGGCCGAGTGCCAGAACACCGGCATCGCGGCGCAACTGTCCACCGGCATCCGGTTCCTCGACATCCGCTGCCGACTCTTCGAGGGCTCCTTCACCATCCACCACGGAGCCGCCTACC
>NZ_JBOHCV010000596.1:0-3836 GCF_050698815.1 Streptomyces sp. | reverse complement strand
CGGCGGGCGTGCGCGGATCTGGGCGGCGCGCTGGCACGCGGCGCTGGTCCTGCTGGAGTCGGCCGATCCGGGCCGCGGCTCGGAGGTGATCTCACTGGTGCGTTCGGTGGTGCCGCTGGCCGGTGCGCCGGGACGTACGGTCAGTGCCACGCTGGGCGCCGCGCCCTGCGGGGTGCTCACTCAACTGCCCGGCACCGCCCTGGAGCTGGCCGCCGTACTCGTGCACGAGGTGCAGCACAGCAAGCTCGCCGTGCTCGCCGATCTGACGCCCCTGCACCAGGATGACGGGGCCGCCTCCGGAGCCGCCCGGTACCCCGTTGCCTGGCGTGCCGACCCGCGGCCGCTCAGTGCCGTGCTGCAGGGCACGTACGCCCATCTGGCGCTCGCCGACCTGTGGCACCGGCTGGCCGCTCGCAGGGGCGCGACCCCAGCCGCCCGCAGCGCCGCCCGCGCCCGCCGCGAGGAGTACCGCGGACAGGTCGCCCAGGCCCTCGCGGTGCTGCGCGAGTCCGGCGAACTCACCGGTGCCGGACGCGAGTTCACCCGGGGCATGGCCCGGCACCACGCGAGTCTGCGGGACCGCCCCGGCGGGGCCGGGCCGGGGCCTGGACTCACTGGCCGAAGGCACGTCACCGCGCGGTGACGTACGGTAATCTCGCCGCAAAGCCACCGAACGAACCGGTGACCCGCGGCCACCGACGAACGAGGGAGAACCCGCCCATGGTCGACCAGCCGGACGGGAACAGCGTCTCCGGGGACCCCGGGCAGGCTGCGCAGCATTTCGTGGTGGCCTTCCCCGGCTACCACCGTTCGTGGGCGACCTGGCTCGCCCACCGGCTGGAGAGCTACGGTCACCGTGCCACCCTCCAGCGCTGGGACCCCTCCCGTGAGCAGCCCCTGGAGGAGGCGCTCGGCGATCTGCTGCTCGCCAGGGGACGCGTACTGCTGGTGCTCAGCGACTGGTTCTTCCAGCTGGGGCCGCGCCGCGAGGGCGAGTGGAACGCCGTGCTGCGCGACTTCGTCGCCAGGCACGCGGACCGGTTCGCCGCCGTCAACCTGACCAACCGCACCCTGCTGCCCGCCACCGCCGTGCTGGAGCCGGTCGACCTGTGGAGCGTGGGGGAGGAGGAGGCAGAGCGGCGGCTGCTGGCCAGGCTCGGGCTCACCCCCGCCTCGCCGCCGCGCCTGCTGCCCGCCGGCCCCGGCTCCCGCTTCCCCAACGACCCGGTTGCGGTATGGGGCGAAGTGCCCCGCCGCAACAGGCAGTTCACCGGCCGCGACGAGCTTCTCAACCAACTGCAGCAGCGGCTGACCGACGCCGCGCACGGTGCCTCCGCCTGTTCCCTGGTCGGCATGTCCGGCATCGGCAAGACCCAGATGGCCGCCGAGTACGCGCACCGCTTCAGCCCCGACTACGACGTCGTCTGGTGGATCAACTCCGACCAGCGCAACACCCAGCGCGACCGGTTCGGGGAACTGGCCGTCGAACTCGGCCTGACCGAGAGCTCGGAGCCGGGTGAGCGCATCCGCGCCGTGCGGGACGCGCTGCGCCGGGGTGAGCCGTACAGCCGCTGGCTGCTCGTCTTCGACGGCTGGGAGGAGAACGAGGAGGCGGCACAGTACCTCCCGCAGGGCGGGCCCGGCCATGTGCTGATCACCTCGCGCAACCGCTCCTGGCGCGGCCAGACGGACATCGTCGACATCTCGGGCTTCCTGCGCGCCGAGTCCACCGGCTATCTGATGCGCCGCGCACCGCACGTCACTTCCGCCGAGGCCGATCAGGTCGCCGCCGAGTTCCACGACGTGCCGCTGCAGATGGCGCAGGCCGCCGCCTGGCTGGGCGAGTCGCGCATGCCCGCGGCCGAATACCTGCGGATGGTGCGGCAGGGCGGGCTGCGCGGCGTCGAGGGCCACTCGGTGCCCGCCGACTATCCCGAGTCCTCACTCACCTCCTGGTCGATACTGATCAACAAGCTCCGGCAGAGCGAGCCGCGTACGGTCGAACTGCTCACGCTCTGCTCCGTCTTCGCCCCGGGACGCATCCCGCTGGGACTGGTGCGCGCGGTGCCCGCGGCGGACCTGCCCGAGGACCTGCGCTGGATCACCGCCGACCGGCCCGGCTGGGCCCGGGCCCTGGACTCCCTGGTCAACTACTCGGTACTCACCCGGGATTCCCGCAGAAGCGCCCCCGGCAGCGACGGCGGGCCCGAGCAGGAGTCCGTGCACATGCACCGCGTCGTGCACGGCATCGTCCGCGAACTGACCGCGTCCGACGGCCGCGACAGGTACCGGCAGGTCGTACGCCACCTCCTCGCCGAGGCCGACCCGGGCACCCCCCAGGACAGCAGGAGCTGGCCCAGGTACGCGGAACTGCTGCCGCATCTCGCCTCGTCGGGCTCACTCACCAGCGAGGCGGCCCGCTCCCAGAACCTGCTGCTGAACTGCCTGCGCTACTGCTACGCCGGCGGCGAGTACCGGGCCGGGGCCGAACTGGCGGAGCAGATCCGTGAACGCTGGTCCGAGTTCCTGCCGCCCGACGCCCCGCCGATGCTCACCCTCACCACCCTGCAGGGGAACATCCTGCGCTCCGGCGGGCGGTTCCGTGAGGCGTACGACCTGGACAGCGCCCGGCTGGAGCTGCTGCGCGGCGCGTCCACGACGGACGAGGAGGCGCTGATGACCGCCACCAGCTGCCTCGCCTCCGACCAGCGCTTCCTCGGCCAGTACGCGGACGCCCTGCAGAAGCAGCGGGAGGTCGTCTCCACCGCGCACCGGCTGCTCGGTCCCGACGACTGGACCACCCTGCTCGCGCACCACAACCTCGGCGGCGGACTCCGCCTGCTCGGCCGTTACACCGAGGCGTACGAGGTCGACCTCGACACCCTCCGCAGGCGGGAGACGCTGCTGCGCAACCGCCACCCCGACACGCTCAACTCGGCCAACGCCTGCGCCCGCGACCTGCGGCTGATGGGCCGCTACCAGGAGGCGCTGGCCCGCCAGGAGCTCAGCGTGCGACGGCACGTCCAGGTGCTCGGCCCGCAGCACCCCAAGACGCTGTGGGCCCGGCACAACCTGCTGCTGTGCCAGCGCCGCGCCGGCACGGCCGGAGGGGACTCCCGCACCGCCCTGGCCGGCGTCCTGGAGCAGCAGGAACAGATCTACGGGCGCGGCCACTTCAGCACCCTCGCGCTGATCACCGACTACGGCAACCAGCTGCGCAGGGAGGGCGACCTGGTCCAGGCGCGGAACCTGATCTCCGAGGCCGAGAACGGCTACCGCCAACTGCTCGGCCAGGCACACCCCGTCCCCACCGCCATGCAGACCAACGCCGGACTCGTCCTCCAGGCCGAGGGCGACCGGGACGGCGCCCTGAACATGTTCGAGCAGGCACTGGTCGGCATGCGCACCCTGCTCGGCGACGACCACCCGACGACGCTGGGCTGCGCCCTGAACGCCGCGAGCGGCCGTAACTTCACCGGGCGGCTGGAGGAGGCCGCGGAGCTGAGCCGGGACACCCTGGGCCGCTCCCGGCGCGCGCTGGGCGAGGACCACCCCCTCACCCTCTCCTGCCAGGTCGCGCTGGCCGCCGATCTGCGGGCACTCCGGGAGCGTACGGAGGCGGGCAAACTGGAGGAGGACGCCCTGCAACGCCTGACCCGGTCCCTGGGCGCCCAGCACCCCCACACCCTCTCCGCCCGCCAACGGGTCCGCCCGTACTGGGACTTCGAGCCCTACCTGGGCTGAACGAAACGCGCGCGCGCACGACGGAGGGCGACGAGGACGACGGGCGGGAGACCCGGCGGAGCCGGTCCGCGTTCGGGACCGGTTCGGAGCCG
>NZ_JBOHCV010000595.1:0-3762 GCF_050698815.1 Streptomyces sp. | reverse complement strand
GCACATGGGCTACGGAGACGGCGTTGTACACGTCCGTGAGGCGGTCGACACGGGGCAGTCCACCGGGCGCGCGGCGCAACAGCGCGTCCACGCTGGGCCGTACGCGCTTGGGCTTGGCGCCGAAGGCGCGGAACGCCTCGTGCCAGGCGGTGACATGGGGGTGGGCGTCGGGATCGCCGCCGGCGCCTGACTCGGCGGCAGCGAGCAGGCCCTCGGTCACGACGAGCAGCGCGCGATAGTCGGGACGAAGGTCGGCGACCGCGGGGGCGATGGTGGCGGCGTCGAGCCATTCCCGCAGCTCGACCGTGTCCCCGGTGATGTCGACGGGCACGGGTCTCTCCTCTGCACGCAGGACACTTCAATGCACCAGACAGTACAACATCTACAACTACGGAGTCACAGCGCTGCGTCCGAATCCCGCCGGACGGAACGGGGACGCTGGACCAGGATCGAGCATGTTCACCCTTCAACAACGAAATGGGACGATCATGCTCCACACCACGACACAGCAGGCCACGCCCACCCTGGACGGCAAGGTCGCGCTCGTGACCGGTGGCAGCCGGGGAATCGGCGCCGCCATCGCGCTGCGGCTCGCCGCCGACGGCGCCGATGTCGCGCTGACCTACGAGAAGAGCGAGGCGTCGGCCAGGGAAGTGGCCTCCCGCATCGAGAAGTTGGGCAGCCGCGCCGTGGCCGTACGCGCGGACAGCGCCGACCCGGACGCGATCCGGGCCGCCGTGGAGGCGGCCGTGTCGGAGCTCGGGCGGCTCGACATCCTGGTCAACAGCGCGGGCGTGGGCGCCGCCGGTCCCCTCGACTCCGTGCTGCTGCCGGAGGTGGACCAGGTGCTGGCCGTGAACGTACGGGCGCCCTACCTGGCCGCGCAGGCGGCCGAACCGTACCTGGGCGAGGGCGGGCGCATCGTCAACATCGGCAGCTGCGTCGCCGAGCGCGTGCCCTTCCCCGGGATGTCGCTGTACGCCACCAGCAAGGCGGCAATGGCCGGGCTGACCAAGGGTCTCGCCCGTGAACTCGGCGCTCGCGGCATCACCGTCAACCTCGTCATCCCGGGGCCCGTCGACACCGACATGAACCCCGCGGACGGCGAGGGAGCCGACGCGCAGGCGTCCCTCACCGCACTCGGCCGGTACGGCGCCCCCGACGAGGTGGCCGCCACCGTCGCCCACCTCGCGGGCGACGACGCCCGGTACGTCTCCGGTGCGTCGATCGCGGTCGACGGCGGCTTCGGGGTCTGAGACGGCCTGAGACCGGGTGACCCGTCAGCGCGGAGCCGGGGCCCGGGCCGGCTTGCCCGGCGGGCTGGTCACCGCCATCAGCAGCGCGTAGAGCAGCAGGGAGCTGCTCATGCCCACCGCCCAGCCGTAGTCGGCCAGCGGCTTCAGGAAGGGGATCAGGCCGTCGGCGGGGAACGGGCCCTTGCCGGCGGCCGACCAGGAGCCGCCCACGGCGAGCAGGCCGCCGACGGCGAAGGCCACCACGGCCCGCCAGTTCCAGCCGGCGGTGTACCAGTAGGCGCCGCCCTCGCGGTAGAGGTCGGCGAGGTCCAGGCGGGTGCGGCGCACCAGCCAGTAGTCGGCGATGAGGATGCCGGCAACGGTGCCCAGCAGGCCGCCGACGGTGCCCAGCCAGGTGAAGATGTACAGCTCGGGCGTCGCCGTCAGCTTCCAAGGCATGATCAGGACGCCGACGACGCCCGTGATCAGCGCGCCGGTACGGAAGTTGATGAACCGCGGCGCGAGGTTCGCCAGGTCGTACGCGGGCGAGACGACGTTCGCCGCGATGTTCACGGAGATCGTCGCGACCAGCACGGTCACCAGGGCGAACAGCAGCCCGAAGACGTTGTCGGTCTTGGCGGCGAGCTCGACCGGGTCCCAGATCGTCGCCCCGTAGACCGCCTGGGAGCCGGAGGTGACGAACACCGACAGCAGGGCGAAGAGGGTCATCGTGGTCGGCAGGCCCAGCGACTGTCCCCAGACCTGGGCCCGCTGGCCGGCACCGAAGCGGGTGAAGTCCGGGATGTTGAGCGACAGGGTGGACCAGAAGGCGATCATTCCCATCAGGGCCGGGAAGAAGACCGGCCAGAAGTCGGCGCCCCAGCCCAGCTCGGAGGGCTGGCCGAGCAGCGGGCCCAGACCCCCCGCCTTGGCGGACATCCAGCCCAGCAGCACCAGCGCCCCGACGATGACGAACGGCGCCGCCCAGTTCTCGAAACGGCGCAGTGCCTCCATCCCCCGGTAGATGATGGCCAGTTCGAGTGCCCAGAAGAGCACGAAACAGACCCAGAGCGTCCACGGCTGGCCGCCGACCTCGGCCGCCTTCGTCCAGCCGCCGAAGATCTTGCCGAGCAGCACGAAGATGCCCTGGCCGCCGATCCAGGTCTGGATGCCGAACCAGGCGCAGGCCACCCCGGCCCTGATCATCGCCGGGAGGTTGGCACCCCGCAGACCGAACGAGGCACGGGCGAAGACCGGGAAGGGGATGCCGTACTTGGGTCCGGCGTGCCCGGTGAGCAGCATCGGGAAGAGCACGATCACATTGGCCAGGGCGATCGTGAAGACGGCCTGCTTCCAGTCCATGCCGAGGGCGACGAGGCCGGAGGCGAGGAGCCAGGACGGGATGTTGTGCGCCATGCCGACCCACACGGCGGCGAAGTTGTAGGTGGTCCAGCGCCGTTCGGCCATCGGGACCGGGTGCAGGTCGGCGTTGGCGAAGCGGCTGCCGGCGGGTATGGCGCCGTCGGCGAGCTCGACCCGGCCGTCGGCGTGGGTCAGCTGGCCGCTGGGCCCGGTGCCTTCGGTGCCGGGCACACTCGGCGGTCCTGGTGCGGCAGGTGTAGCGGTCCCGGTCATGGCATACCTCGGCTCGGTCGGGCTCAGTCGTTCAGGGCGGGGATGACGTGTGTGCCGTAGGCGTCGATGGTGGCTTCGGTGGCGTCGTGCATCGCGTACACCGCGAACTGGTCGACGCCCAGCTCGCGCAGCGCCCGCAGCCGCTCGATGTGTGCCTCGGCCGGTCCCAGCAGGCAGAAGCGGTCCACGACCTCGTCGGGCACGAACTCGGTGTCGGGGTTGCCGGCCCGCCCGTGGTGCGCGTAGTCGTAACCCTGCCGGGCCTTGATGTAGCTGGTGAGTGCGGCGGGGACCAGGTCGGACCCCTCGCCGTAGCGGGCCACCAGGTCGGCGACGTGGTTGCCGACCATGCCGCCGAACCAGCGGCACTGGTCGCGCAGGTAGGGCACGTCGTCGCCGACGTAGGCCGGGGCCGCGACGCAGATCGTGATGGCGTCGGGGTCCCGGCCCACGCGCTCCGCTCCCTCCCTCACCGCAGCGATCGTCCACGCCGTGATCTGTGGGTCGGCGAGTTGCAGGATGAAGCCGTCGGCGACCTCGCCGGTCAAGGCCAGCGCCTTCGGCCCGTAGCCGGCGACCCACATCTCGAGCTCGCTGCGCGCCGCCCACGGGAACGTGATCGTCGAGCCCTTGTACTCGGCGCTGCGGCCGTTGGCGAGCTCACGGATGACGTGGATCGACTCCCGCAGCGTGTCCATGGTGACCGGCTTGCCGTTCGTGACGCGAACGGCCGAGTCGCCGCGACCGATGCCGCACACGGTGCGGTTGCCGTACATCTCGTTGAGGGTGGCGAACAGCGACGCTGTGACCGTCCAGTCGCGGGTGGCCGGGTTGGTGACCATCGGCCCGACCGTGATCGTGTGCGTCTGGGCGAGGATCTGGCTGTAGATGA
>NZ_JBOHCV010000594.1:0-1689 GCF_050698815.1 Streptomyces sp. | reverse complement strand
AGCGGCTCCTACATCCGCGACCACTTCTTCGGGGGTGACCAGCGGCTGCGGGCGATGGCCGAGAACATGAGCGACGACCAGCTGCTGCACCTGGGCCGCGGCGGCCACGACCACCGCAAGGTCTACGCCGCGTACAAGGCCGCCAAGGAGCACCAGGGCCAGCCCACCGTGATCCTCGCCCAGACGATCAAGGGCTGGACGCTGGGGCCCAACTTCGAGGGCCGCAACGCCACACACCAGATGAAGAAGCTCACGGTCGACGACCTGAAGGCCTTCCGCGACCGGCTGCGCCTGCCGATCCCCGACAAGGAGCTGGAGTCCGGCGCCCCGCCGTACTACCACCCGGGCCGGGACTCGGAGGAGATTCAGTACATGCACGACCGCCGCCAGGAGCACGGCGGCTACGTGCCGACCCGGGTCAACCGGTCCAAGCCGCTGCCCCTCCCCGGCGACAAGGCGTACGCCGCGGTCAAGAAGGGCTCCGGCCAGCAGCAGATCGCCACCACGATGGCATTCGTGCGGCTGCTGAAGGACCTGATGCGGGACAAGCAGATCGGCAAGCGCTTCGTGCCGATCGCGCCCGACGAGTACCGCACCTTCGGAATGGACTCCTTCTTCCCCTCGGCCAAGATCTACAACCCGCTCGGTCAGACCTACGAGTCCGTGGACCGCGAACTCCTGCTGTCCTACAAGGAGTCACCGACCGGTCAGATGTTGCACGACGGCATCACCGAGGCGGGCTGCACAGCTGCCGCCACCGCCGCCGGCTCGGCATACGCCACGCACGGCGAGCCGCTGATCCCGATCTACGTCTTCTACTCGATGTTCGGTTTCCAGCGGACCGGCGACCAGTTCTGGCAGATGGCCGACCAGATGTCGCGTGGCTTCGTGCTCGGCGCGACGGCCGGCCGCACCACTCTGACCGGGGAGGGGCTCCAGCACGCCGACGGCCACTCGCAGCTGCTGGCCTCAACCAACCCGGCGGCTGTCTCCTACGACCCGGCCTTCGGCTTCGAGATCGCGCACATCGTCAAGGACGGTCTGCGGCGGATGTACGGCTCCAGCCCCGAACACCCGCAGGGCGAGGACGTCTTCTACTACCTCACCCTGTACAACGAGCCGATCCGCCAGCCCGCCGAGCCGGAGAACGTGGACGCCGAGGGCATCGTCCATGGTCTCTACCGCTACCGGGAGGGCGAGAAGGGGACGCTGGAGGCCCAGATCCTCGGCTCGGGTGTGGCCCTTCCCTGGGCCCTGGAGGCACAGCAGATCCTCGCCGACGAATGGAACGTCAGGGCGGACGTCTGGTCGGCGACGTCCTGGAACGAGCTGCGCCGCGAGGCGGTGGACGTCGAACGGCACAATCTGCTGCACCCGGAGGAGGAGCAGCGCGTTCCCTATGTGACGCGGAAGCTCCAGCACGCCGAGGGCCCGAAGGTCGCCGTATCGGACTGGATGCGGTCCGTACCGGACCAGATCGCCCGCTGGGTGCCCGGCACCTTCCAGTCGCTGGGGGCCGACGGTTTCGGCTTCGCCGACACGCGGGGGGCGGCCCGTCGCTTCTTCCACATCGACACGCAGTCGATCGTGCTCGCCGTGCTCACCGAGCTGGCGCGGGAGGGCAAGATCGATCGCTCGGCGCTGAAGCAGGCCGTCGACCGCTATCAGCTGCTGGACGTGACGGCGGCG
>NZ_JBOHCV010000593.1:0-7263 GCF_050698815.1 Streptomyces sp. | reverse complement strand
ACCCATGAGCCGGTGGCGGTGGTGGGTATGGGGTGTCGTTTTCCGGGGGGTGTGGTGTCTCCGGGTGGGTTGTGGGATTTGGTGGTGGGTGGGGTGGATGCGGTTTCTGGTTTTCCGGTTGATCGTGGTTGGGATGTGGAGGGTCTTTTTCATCCTGATCCGGATCATCCGGGGACGTCGTATGCGCGGCATGGTGGGTTTGTTCGGGGTGTGGCGGATTTTGATGCGGGGTTTTTTGGTATTTCGCCGCGTGAGGCGGTGGCGATGGATCCTCAGCAGCGGTTGTTGTTGGAGACGTCGTGGGAGGCGGTGGAGCGGGCGCGTATTGATCCTCGGTCGTTGAGGGGGAGTAGGACGGGGGTTTTTGCGGGTGTTATTCATAATGGGTATGGTCCGGTTTTGCATGAGGCGTCGGATGGGGTTCAGGGGTTTTTGCTGACGGGTAATACGCCGAGTGTTGCGTCGGGTCGTATTGCGTATGTGCTGGGTTTGGAGGGGCCGGCGTTGACGATTGACACGGCGTGTTCGTCGTCGTTGGTGGCGTTGCATCAGGCGTGTGTGGCGTTGCGTCGGGGTGAGTGTGATCTGGCGTTGGCGGCGGGTGCGACGGTGATGCCGCATCCGGGGATGTTTGTGGAGTTCAGTCGTCAGCGGGGGTTGGCGGCGGATGGTCGGTGTAAGCCTTTTGGTGCGGGTGCTGATGGGACGGTGTGGGGTGAGGGTGCTGCGTCGTTGGTGGTGGAGCGGTTGAGTGATGCGGTGCGTTTGGGGCATCCGGTGTTGGCGGTGGTTGCGGGTTCTGCGGTGAATCAGGATGGGGCGAGTAATGGGTTGACGGCGCCGAGTGGGCGGGCGCAGGAGCGGGTGATTGCGGCGGCGTTGCGGGATGCGGGGGTTTTGGCGTCTGAGGTTGATGTGGTGGAGGCGCATGGGACGGGGACGGCGTTGGGGGATCCGATTGAGGCGGGGGCGTTGTTGGCGACGTTCGGTGCGGGTCGTGAGCGTCCTTTGTTGTTGGGGTCGTTGAAGTCGAATATTGGTCATACGCAGGCTGCTGCGGGGTTGGCTGGTGTGATCAAGATGGTGATGGGGATGCGGGCGGGTTTGGTGCCTGCGTCGTTGCATGCTGAGGTTTTGTCGGAGCATGTGGACTGGGGTTCGGGGAGTGTTGAGGTTCCGGGGGAGTTGGTGGGGTGGCCGGGTTCGGGCCGGCGGCGTGCGGGTGTGTCGGCGTTCGGTATCAGTGGGACGAATGCGCATGTGGTGTTGGAGGAGGTTCCGGAATCTGTGGTGGGGGGCCGGCGGTCGGGGTCGGCTGCTCCGGTTTCCGCTTCCGCGGGTTCGGGGGTTGCCCTTCCGGACTCGGATTCGGATTCGGGTTCGGGGCCGGTGGTGTGGAGTTTGTCGGCTGTTTCGGATGTGGCGTTGCGGGCGCAGGCGGCTGGTCTGCGGGTGTTTTTGGAGGAGCGGCCGGAGGTGTCGCCGGCGGATGTGGGGTGGTCGCTGGCCACGACGCGTGCGTTGTTCGATCACCGGGCCACCGTGGTGGGAGAGGACCGGACCGAACTCCTCACCGGACTCGAAGCACTCGCCCGGGGCGAGGAGGCCCCGCAGTTGGTCCAGTCCGGCCCGGGCCACGGCAGGACGGCGTTCCTGTTCTCCGGACAGGGTGCACAACGCGCTGGCATGGGAGCGGATTTGTACCGCACCTACCCTGTCTTCGCCGAGGCCCTGGATGAGATCTGCGGCCATTTCGACGCGCATCTCGACCGCCCGCTGCGTGAACTGATGTTCGCTGCTCCGGGATCCGGGGACGCGGAGCTGCTCCATCGCACGGCATACGCCCAGCCCGCCTTGTTCGCCCTGGAGACCGCCCTCTACCGGCTCGTCCGGTCCCTGGGTCCCGTCCCCGACTTCCTCATCGGTCACTCGGTGGGGGAGATCAGTGCGGCGCACGTCGCCGGAGTTCTGACCCTGGCGGACGCATGTCTTCTCGTCGCCGCCCGCGCCCGGCTCATGGAGGCCGCGCCCGACGCCGGAAGCATGATCGCGATCGAGATCAGCGAGGGGGAGATGCGCGGCTGCCTCGGAGAGTTCGACGACAGCGCCACCGTCGCCGCCGTGAACTCACCCCGTTCCGTCGTGATCTCGGGGGAGGACGTGACCGTCGAGAAGGTCGCCGCCTACTGGGAAGCACGGGGCCGGCGGACCACTCGCCTGCGCGTGAGCCACGCCTTCCACTCCATGATGATGGACGGTGTCCTGGACGAGTTCCGTGCCGTGGCCGGCACCGTCGCCTTCAGCCCGCCCCGCATACCCGTGGTCTCCAACCTGACGGGCAGGCTCGCTGCCGCCGACGAGCTGTGCTCCCCCGACTACTGGACCCGACAGCTGCGGCACGCCGTCAGGTTCATGGACGGGGTGAACAGCCTGTTCGCGGAGGGGGTGACCACCTTCCTCGAACTCGGCCCCGACGCCACCCTCACCGCTCTGGTCCAGGACTGCGTCACGGGCACCGGCCCCGCGCCGACCCTGACGGCCGTGCTCCGGCGGGACCGGCCGGAGACACGAACGCTCGCGATGGCGCTCGCCGAGGCCCATGTCGCCAACACCGCCGTGCCGCGCCCCGCCCTCGGCCACGCCGCCGCCACAGGCCTGGTCGACCTGCCCACGTACCCCTTCCAGGGCCGCCGCTACTGGCTGGAGGGCCCGGACGCGGTCCGCCGCCCGGCCGGCGGACGGCGCGGATCCCAGGACCATCCGCTGCTCGGCGCGGGCATCGAGCTCGCCGTCCCGGGCGACCGCTGGTTCTCCCAGGAGCTCTCCGCCGATCGGCCCTGGTTCGTCCGCGAGCACCGCGTCTCGGGACGATCCGTGCTGCCCGGCAGCGCGATGCTCGAGTGGGCACTGGCCGCCGTACGGTCCACGACTCACTCCGAGCCTGCCGCCTGGACGCTGCGGGACGTGACCTTCAACGAGTTCATGCCGTTCCCGGACGACGGAACCGCGCTCACCGTGCAGGCCGTGGCCGAGGCGACCGCGCGCGCCCACCGGGTGCGCTGCCTCAGCAGGCGGGCCGGGCACGGGGCCCCGGACGCACCCGAGGGAGGCTGGACCGAGCACGCCACCGTGGCGAGCGCCGGCCCCGGCGAGCGGCCGCGGCCGGTCCCTGTGGACAAGCTCGGCCCGACGGCGACCACGACCGAGCATGCCACCGGGCGCCTGTACGACTCCTTCCGGAGCGTCGGCCTCGACTACGGGCCGGCCTACCGTGCGCTGCGCCGCGTCCGGCGCGACGGAGACCGTGCGGACGCGCTGATCGTCTCCGAAGAGGCCGCCCGGGACGAGGGCACCTATCTGCTGCACCCGGTCGTACTCGACGCCTGCTTCCAGATGGTGGTGGCGTTCACCGCCGACGACGACACGCTGCGCGTACCCGCCTCCGTCGACCGGATCGACGTCTACGGGCCGCTCCCGGCCCGGGTCGAGTGCCACGCTCATCGGCGCGGGACGACGGTCTCCGGGGAGGTGTCGCTGGACCTGGAGGTGTCCTCGGAGAGCGGCGAAGTCCTGGCAACCGTGGAGGGGTTGAGCTTCCGTGCGGTGCCTCGGTCCGTGATCGGTGCCGCGACGAGCCTCTCTCCCCGCCGCTATGCGCTGACGTGGCAGGCCCGGCCCGACCGGTCCGGGACCTCGGCCGCCCCGCGTGTGCGGGCCGGCACCTGGCTCGTGTGCGGAACGGACCCCACGGCGACCGTCGCCTGGTCCGACCGGTTGGCCGCGCTCGGCGTCACGGCCACCCCCCTGGTCGCTGGTGCCGCCGCGCCGCAGGCGGACTCCCGTGTGCTCCATGCGGACGCCGACTCCGACAGTGACGTGCAGCGGATGCTCGACACGGTTCGCGGCGACACGGGACAGCCCGTCGCCGGACTGATCCTGTTCGCGGAGCCCGGCGTCGCCGGAGCCGACGAGATCGTCGAGGCCACGTACCGGCTGGCCCGCCGGACGACCATACTGCTCGCCGGTTTTCTGCGGGCCTTCGCGGCCGGACATCCGGACATCGTCATCTGCTCGGCTGGAGCGGCGGTGCCGGACGGCGCGGTTGCCGGCGGCCGGGCGCCCGAGCTCGCACAGTCCGTCCTGACCGCCCTGACCCGGTCGGTCACCGCCGAGTACCCGGACCTGAGCTGCGTACAGGTCGACCTCGACCCCGCGGCTCCGGTGCCCGCCCCCGCGGAGATCCTCGGCCAAGTGTCGGCACTCGACGGCTCGGGGCATCTCGCGGTGCACGACGGACGGTGGTACGAGGCCCGCCTGCGCGACGAGGAACAGGACGGAGCGGTGGCCGGCGAAGCGTCACGAGCCGCCGCGCAGGACCCGGTGGCGGTTCGTGGCGGCGCCACCTACCTGATCACCGGCGGTCTGGGCGGCCTCGGTCTGGCCACCGCCGCCTGGCTGGCCGGCAAGGGTGCGGAGTGTCTGCTGCTCGTCGGCCGTACGCTGCCCGCCGGGACGCCGCCCGAGGTGGCGGCACTGCGGGCGCGCGGGGTGCGTGTCGAACTCCGGGCCGCCGACGTGGCGGACACAGCCGGCGTCGAGGACGTCCTGGCGTACGCGCACAGCGAACTGCCGCCGCTGCGCGGCGTGGTGCACGCGGCCGGGATCAACGCCGAGGGCGTCCTGGAGCGGGCCGACTGGTCACAGCTCAGCCGGGTGATGGACCCGAAGGTCAGGGGAGCCTGGAACCTGCACCTCCGTACGCAGGATCTCGACCTCGATTTCTTCGTCCTCTACTCGGCCATGGGGGCGCTGATCGGCCTGGCCGGGCAGCCGGGCTACCTGATGGCGAACACCTTCCTGGACGCGCTTGCCGGTCACCGCCGGCACCGAGGGCTGCCCGCCCTGAGCGTGGCCTGGGGAGCATGGGCGGACACGGGCATGGCGGTCGACGGGGGCCTCGTGGAGCGGTTCGCCGCATCGGGTATCCACGGCATGCCGGCCGACGAGGCCCTGGCCGCCCTCGACAGTGTTCCCGCGGACGGTCCCGCGCACGTCGCGCTGGCCTCCGTCGACTGGCGGCGGTATGCGGCCGCCGGCAGCCGGCGGCTTCCGGACACGCTGCTCGGCGACGTCGTGCCGCTCGGCCCGCTGGCGGCCGCCGATACCGGGACGGGCGCGGACAGCGGGCCCGACCTGGCCGAACTGGTCCTCGCCCGGCCCGAGGAGGCCCAGGAGGCCGCCCTCGACCGGCTGCTGGACGTGGTCGCCGTGCTCCTCGGGATGTCCGCGAAGGAGCGGGACGCGATGCGCCCCACCTTCCGGCACCGGCGCCTCAACGAGCTGGGCTTCGACTCGCTGACCACGATCCGGCTCCGCAACCGGCTGCGCGCCGACTTCTCCGCCGACGTGTCGGCGGACTTCCTCTTCGGAGGCGGTACGGCCGAGGAGATCGCCGAGCTGATCTGCCGGCAGCTGACGACCATGAGCGTGCTCGCCACCGACGACGTGCTGGACGACGGCGCGGAGACCGAGGTGCTGACGCTGTGACCGTCCTGGTCCCATCTCGACTGCCCGGTGACGGGCATCCCCTACGACTCGTCAACTGGCGGACAAGGAGAAACCGCTGTGTCTGAAAGCGGATCCCGCTCGGTCCCGTCCCTGCTCGACGATCTTGCCCGGGCGGGCATCAGACTGCGGCTCGCACCGGGGGACCGGATCGAGGTGATCGCTCCCAAGGGAGGGCTCACCGGCGATCTCCGGGAGCGGATCGGTCAGCACAAGCAGGAGCTCATCGCATGGCTCGACGGCGCCCGGACCCGCCGGGAGCAGGAGGCCGAGCTGCCGGCCCTCACACCGGACGAGAAGCATCTGTACGAGCCGTTCGCCCCGTCGGACCTCCAGATGTCGTTCATCATGGGCGGCAGGGAGGGGTTCGAGTACTACGTGCGGCCGCACCAGTACATGGAGTACGACCTCGCCGAGGCGGACCCCGGGCGTCTGGAGAAGGCGCTCAACCAGGAACTGGAGTACCAGCGGCGGAATCTGGTCGTGGTCCGGGAGGATCTGCGGCTCCAGACGGTCCGTGACCCGGGCCCCGCCCGGATCGAGGTGTTCGACGTCCGCCACCTGGACGCGGACCGGGCGCAGGCACACGTCGAGCGGGTCCGCGACTCGATGAAGCGCCTGGAGCCCGCGCACGACCGGTGGCCCTGGGTGGACATGAGGGTCAGCCTGCTGCCGGACGGCGCCGCCAAGCTCCACTACAACAACAACAACCTCTTCAGCGACGCCCCGGCGACCCTGCGGTTCATCAGCGCCGTGCTGCGGCGTTACGAGAATCCCGGGGAGTCCCCGCCCGAACTGGAGATCAGCTACCGGGACTGCGTGCTCGCCCTGGCCGAGCTGGAGGAGTCCCCGCTCGGCCAGGCGTCGAAGAAGTACTGGACCGACCGGATCGCCGACTGGCCCGCCGCACCGGAGATACCGCTGGCGAGCGGCGCCGATCCGCGACGGCGTTCCCGGCTGGAACGCCGGGAACTGCTCTTCCCGCCCGACGTCTGGGCATCGCTCAAGGAGAAGGCCGCCTCGCGCAACCTCACCACGACCAACGTGCTGTGCGGCGTGCACGCGGAGGTTCTGGCGTTCTGGAGCGGGTCCCGCCACTTCCTGCTCAACAACATGATCACCCACCGGCTCCCCCTGCACCCGCAGATGAGCGAGGTGTTCGGCAACTTCGCCTCCCTCTACCCGCTGGAGATCGACTGGCGGCACGAGGAGGGCTTCGAGGACCGGATCCGCCGTCTCCAGGCCCAGGTCCTCTCCGATGTGGAACACGTCTACTGGAGCGGCGTGAAGGTGCTCCAGGCGCTCAACCAGCACCGCCGCACGCCGGGCAAGGCCGTCTGCCCGTACGCCGTCGGAAGCGCGCTGTTCGTCGGGGCGGCCGAACGTCCTGTGCACAGCCTGCTGGAGACACCGCAGACACTCATCGACTGCGAGTTCTGGGACCTGCGGGACGGCAGCCTGTGGGTCATCTGGGACGTCATCGAGGACATGTTCCCGCCAGGGCTCATCGACGCCATGCAGGAGGGCTACCGCAGCATCGTCATGCGGCTCGCCGAGAGCGACGAGGCATGGCAGGAACGGGCGTTCGACCTGCTCCCCGACGCGCAGCGCGTCCGGCGGGCCGCGCTCAACGCCCCGTCCGGGCCGGTGCCCCCGGGGCTGCTGCACGACTCCCTCGCCCGGCAGGCGGCCCGGCAG
>NZ_JBOHCV010000592.1:0-2136 GCF_050698815.1 Streptomyces sp. | reverse complement strand
AGGAGGGCTCGGCGGTCTTCGAGGGCAAGACCGGCGAGTACCTGTGCAACCCCATGGGCACCGTGCACGGCGGTTACCTGTCCACCCTGCTGGACTCCGCCCTCGGCTCCGCCGTCCTCTCCCGGCTTCCCGCCGGGCTCGCCTACACCACCGCGCAGCTGAACGTGAACCTCATCCGCCCCGTTACCCCGCACACCGGCACCCTGCGGGCCACCGCCGCAGCCGTCCACGTCGGCCGGACCCTGGGCACGGCGGAGGCCAAGCTCACCGGTGCCGACGACGGCAAGCTGTACGCCCACGCCACCGCCACCTGCGCGATCTTCCCGACGAGGTGATCACATGAGTATCCGTGTCCGCCGGATCTACGACCCGTCCGGGCCCGGCGACGACGGTGTACGCGTCCTCGTCGACCGGCTCTGGCCGCGCGGGGTGTCCAAGGAGGCGGCGGGCATCGACGAGTGGCCCAAGGCACTCACCCCGTCCCACGAGCTGCGCCGCTGGTACCACGGGCCGGAGGGCGGTTACGAGGAATTCCGCCGCCGCTACGAGGCCGAGCTGGCGGTACCCGAGGCCGCGGAAGCCCTCGAAGGTCTCCGCGAGCGGGCCCGCGGCGGACCGGTCACGCTGCTGACCGCCGCCAGGAATCCGGACCGCAGCCACACGTCCGTACTGGCCCGGCTCCTGGCGGAGCGCTGAACCGCGATTCAGCGCAGGAAGTCCGCCAGGGCCTCCAGCAGTCGGTCGATGTCGTCGACGCTGTTGTAGGGGGCCAGGCCGATCCGCAGGCCTCCCGCGTCGCCCAGGCCGAGCCTGCGGGACGCTTCCAGTGCGTAGAAGGATCCGGACGGGGCGTTCACGCCGCGCTCCGCCAGGTACCGGTAGGCGTCGCGGGTGTCGCGGCCCTCGAGGGTCAGCAGCAGGGTGGGGGTGCGCAGGGCGGCCCGTGAGTGCCTCGTCACGGTCGCGAAGGCGGCCAGTCCCGTCTCGATCTGCCTGCGCAGCGCGTCCTCGCGTTCCTCCAGGAGCGCGAAGGCGGCGGTGAGCCGTTCGCGACGCCCGCCGCCTTCCTGCGCTCCCAGACCGGCGAGGAAGTCGACGGCGGCGCGGGCGCCGGCGAGGGCCGGGTAGGGCAGCGTGCCGTACTCGAAACGCTCCGGGACCGCGTCGGAGGAGGGCAGCAGCTTGTCCGGCGCGAGCGTCTCCAGGAGCCCGGGGCGGCTCGCGAGAACGCCCAGGTGCGGGCCGAGGAACTTGTAGGGGGAGCAGCTGAAGAAGTCCGCCCCCAGCTGCTCCAGATCGACGCGGCAGTGCGCGGTGAGGTGCACGCCGTCGACGTACAGCAGCGCGCCCGCTTCGTGCACCAGCCGGGAGATCTCCGCCAGTGGCGGGCGGGTGCCGATGAGGTTGGAGGCGCCGGTGAGCGCGACGAGGCGGGTGCGGTCGGAGAGCACCGAGCGGACGTCCTCGGCGCTCAGTTCGCCGGTCGCGGGATCGAAGTCGGCCCACCGGACCGTGGCACCGGCCTGCGCCGCGGCCTGGACCCAGGGGCGGATGTTGGAGTCGTGGTCCAGGCGGGTCACGACCACTTCGTCGCCGGGCGACCAGGTCTTGGCCAGCGTCCGGGAGAAGTCGTAGGCGAGCTGGGTGGCGCTGCGCCCGAGCACGATGCCGGACGGCTCCGCGCCGAGCAGGTCGGCCAGCGCCGTCCGGGTTTCGGCGACGATCGTCTCGGCGTTGCGCTCCGCCGGAGTCCCGTGGCCGCGGTTGGACAGCGGGTTCGCGAAGGCGTCGGCGACGGCGTCGATGACCGGGCGGGGCGTCTGGGTGCCTCCCGGCCCGTCGAAGAAGGCCGATCCGGCCGCCAGGGCGGGGAATTGGGCGCGGACGGCGGCGATGTCGTATGTCATGCGAACTCCGGGCGGCAGACGGGGCGGACGGTGCGGACGGGAACCGGCGGCTTCTGGTCCAAGGGTCATGTGTGCGGTCCGCACCGGGCAAGACCGGCACCCCGGCCGGATCTTCGGAACCGGCCGAGGTGAGCCCCGTCAGCCCGCGGGCTGTTCACCCGCCAGCAGTTCGCGCAGTTCGGCCACCGCCTCCCGCAGCCGGTCGGCGAAGGTGTGCATCTGGCCGGCC
>NZ_JBOHCV010000591.1:0-3658 GCF_050698815.1 Streptomyces sp. | reverse complement strand
GCGCACGACACCCGCTTCCACGTGCTGGTGGCGGAGCTGGCCGGCAGTGCGCAGGTGCGGCTCGCCTTCGAACGTACGCACTGCCATCTGCACATCTTCCGGTTCCACTACGAGCGCGGGATCGGGCAGCAGACACTCGAGGAGCACCGCGCGATCACGGACGCCATCCTCGAAGGCGACCCGGAGGCCGCGGAAGCGGCCATGCGGACCCATCTGGAGACGTCCTACTACGAGCGGCTGCGGCCGGTTTCCGAAGCATCCGGCTCCTCCTGAGGGGCGCCGGGACCTTGTCACGTCGGGCGACGCGTGTTTCAGTGGCTCATCCACTGAGTCACTGAGGAGTGTGAGCCGTCGTGGAGACTCTGCCCCGCGAGACCATCGTCGACGTACTGGAGGGCCGGCTGCGCGAGGAGATCCTCACCGGATCGCATCCCGCCGGCAGTTATCTGCCGCCGGAACGCGAGCTGGCCGACGGCTACGGTGTCACCCGCACCACCCTCAAGCACGCCTTCGGCCGTCTCGTCCAGGCCGGGCTGCTGGAGACCCGGCACGGAGTCGGCACCCGCGTACGGGACTTCGTGCGGCTGGGCGGCGCGGACCTGCTGCCGATGCTGGTGCGGCACAGCCCGGACTGGCTGGGCGAGATCTTCGAAGTGCGGCGCGGCGTCGGTGCGCTGATCGCCGAGCGGGCTGCGATGAAGGCCACCGAGGAGCAGCGCGCCGAGCTGGCCCGGCTGCTGGGCGCCGTCGCGGCGGCCGAGGTCGGGGATGCGGTGCAGCTCGCGGACATCGAGGTGCACCGCGCGCTGGCCCGGGCGACCGGCAACCGCGTCTACACCCTGCTGACCAACACCCTCTTCAACGCCTATCTTCCGATGCGCTCCCATCTCGTCGGCCCGTTCCTGGATCCCGGCGAGGCACATGACCGGCTCGCCCCGGTCGTCGCCGCCGTCGAAGCGGGCGACGCCAAGGCCGCGCGGGCGGCGGCCGACGCGTATCTGGCGGCGACCGAGCGGATCATGCTCGACGGTCTCGGGATCGCCTGATGGGCGCCCGGGGAGGTACGCGCGGGACCGCGTTCACGGAGACCATGTCCGGTTCGGTGCGGCTGGCCGGAGAGAGCGAACCTCGGCGGATACGGGTGGATCTGTCGGTACGGTCGGACGAGGTGCTCCGCGTGCACCGTACGACCGACGGTCTGCTGACCGGCCGGGTACGGATCGCGGGGTGGGCGGACGACCCGGACGCCCGGGGCGAGCTGGAGATCTCGCCGCTCGCCCGGCGCCGCATCCTCTACCGGCTGAGTTTCACCGCGCGCGGCCGCCGCTACGTCCTGGAGGGCTGGAAGTCGGTCTCGCCCTACCGCCCGGTGAAGTCGATGACGGTGCTGCCGTTCCTGCTGCTGGAGGAGGGTGTGCAGGCCGGAGCGGGCACCCTCCGCTTCTCCGTCACGACCGCGCTCGTTCCCTTCCTGGCCAGCTTCCGCTTCCCCCGCAACGACGCCCGCGCCGGCGGGGGTGACCACCATCTGGCGCCGCGCTGGGAGGGCAAGGCCGGACGCCTGGAGGTCTGGTACACCACGGTGACCGACCCAGCCACCGGCACCGGCCTGTGGCTGCATCACGAACTGGTGGCGCCCAGCGACGGTTCCGCGGCGTACGCGCACGGCTGGGTGGCGCGCTTCCCGGCCGACGGCGAAGGCCCGGTCGAGCACGCACGGTTCGGACCCGAGCCCTGGCAGCCGGGCGGGAGTGCGGGGGCGGGCGCGCACGGCTTCGCGGCGAAGGGCATCGAGGCCGGGCCGGGACAACTGCGCGGCGAGGCCGGTCCGTTCCGCTGGGACCTGGCCGAACGCCCCGAAGGCGAACCGCTCTACACCTTTCCGCGCTGGTCGTGGCGGCGCCCGCTGCTGCCGGCGGCCCAGATCGTCCCCGCACCCCGCGCCTCCTACACCGGCACCTTCGGCTACGAGGGCGGCGAACTGCGGCTGGAGGGCGCCCCAGGCGCCACCGCGAGGATCTACGGGCACGGCAACGCGCGCCGCTGGGCCTGGCTGCACGCCGACCTCGGCAGCGGTGACGGGAGCGGCAGCGGTGACGTGCTGGAGATCGTCGCCGCCACCTCGATGCGCCCCGGGCTGCGCAGGCTGCCGCCGATGGTCTTTCTGCGACTGCGCAAGAACGGCCGCACCTGGCCCCGCCGGGCCGAACGCAGCGCCATCGGCTGGGCCGGCCTCGGCCGCTTCCGCGCCCGTATCGGACTGCCGGAGTGGAGCGTCACCGGCCGGTCCGGCCTGCGCCGCATCCGCGTCGAGGTCACCCAGCCCGCCGAGCGGACACTCGCCCTGGACTACACCGACCCCGACGGAGGCGCCGCCGTGTGCCGCAACAGCGAGCGGGCCGATGCCCGGATTCTGCTGGAGCGCTGGTGGGGACGCTGGCGCACGGAGGCGGAGTGGACTCTCGAAGGGACCGCGCACGCGGAGGTGGGCGACCGATGAGCACCCCGCTCGACGGCCTCGTCGCCGCCCTCCTCGCCGACGACGGCAGCGCACCCTGGCCGGGCGCCGTGCCCCGCCGGCTCGAGGGCCTGCTCGGCTCGATGCCACTGCCCGCCCGCGCGGGAGTACGGACCGCGGCGGCGGCCATCGACACCTACGCCAGGGTCCGCGCCGGTCGCCCGCTGCGGGGACTGCCCCCGGCCGAGCGGGAGACCCTGCTGGCCTCGATCGCCTCCCGCCCGTGGCTGCTGCCGGTGCTGGACGCGGTGAAGGTCCCGGTGATGCTCGCGGCCGGGACCGAGCGGATGCTGCACCAGGAGCCGGGAGCCGGGGCACTCACCCCGCCGCCGGCCGATCCGCCGCTGGACTGCGTGCCCTCGGCCGAGTGGCCGGACCGGTCGACAGCCGACGCGGTGGTCATCGGTTCGGGTGCTGGCGGCGCCATCGCGGCCCGCACGCTCGCCCGCGCCGGACTGCGGGTCGTCGTTCTGGAGGAGGGGCGGCGGCACACCACCGCCGAGTTCGGCCGCCGGGCTCCGCTGGACCGGTTCGCAGAGCTCTACCGCGACGGCGGCGGGACGGTGGCACTGGGCAATCCGCCGGTCGTGCTGCCGGTGGGCCGCGCGGTCGGCGGCACCACCGTGGTCAACTCCGGTACCTGCTACCGCACTCCGGACCACGTGCTGGCCCGCTGGCGCGAGACCTACGGGCTCGGACTGGCCGACGCGGGCTCCTTCGCCGACAGCCTGGACGAGGTCGAGCGCACCCTGCGGGTCGCCACCCAGCCCCTGGACGTACTCGGCGCGAACGGGCGCACCGCGCTGCGCGGGGCCGAACGCCTCGGCTGGCAGGCGGGGGCGCTGCGGCGTAACGCCCCCGGCTGCAAGGGCTCCTGCCAGTGCGTCGTGGGCTGCCCGACCGGCGCCAAGCAGAGCGTCCAGCTGTCGGTACTGCCCGACGCGTGCCGGGCCGGTGCCCGGATCGTCACCTCCGCCTTCGTCCAGCGCATCCTCACCGAACCGGACCGCCCCGGCGGCCCCCGGGCGTGCGGTGTCGCCGTACGGCGGCCGGACGGCACCGTCCTGGAGATCCTCAGCCCGCTCGTCGTCGTCGCGGCGGGCGCCCTGCAGTCGCCGCCGCTGCTGCGCCGCTCCGGCC
>NZ_JBOHCV010000590.1:0-8747 GCF_050698815.1 Streptomyces sp. | reverse complement strand
CCAAGGCGAAGTCCTTCGACGACCTGCCGAAGAACGCGCAGGGCTACGTCAAGGCGCTGGAGGAGATGTCCGGCGCCCCGATCTCCGCGATCGGCGTCGGCCCGGGCCGCGACGAGACGATCCAGATCAACTCCTTCCTCTGACCCGGCACCCCCACCCACGCGCGCTGGTGTGTGGGTGGGGGTGTGTTGCGGGCTGGCGGGTTAAGGAACGTGGCAAGGCTGACGGCCGGTAGGCCCGTCAGTGTGCCAGCGACCTTCGGCTCTTTCTGACTTCGGCGAGAAAGTCCATCACCTGCGGCTCACGGCGCCACTGGGACAGGGACTTGCTGTATGTCTGCAGATAGTCCATCCCCCGAACGCTGCCGAGGCGGGTGAAGATCTCCAGGGACTCCCGACCCATGTGCAGGCTCTGTTCGAGTTCGCCGTTGAGCGCGTGTGCGGAGGCCAGCACGGACAGCCGGACGCTCCGGGACCGGATGAACTCCTTGCCCGGCATCCCGCCCAAGGTGTGCCACGCGAAAGTCGCCCGGGGATTCCCCAGGTCCCTGAAGACCTCGGCAGCGTCCGTGATGATGCGGGAGTGCGTGAAGAACCCGATCCACGTCCGGTCTTCTCCCTCTGTGGAGCTGCGCTGGAGCTTTTCGGCGTGTGCCAGGCATCTGCTCGCCGCCGGCCCGTCCTTGGCGCGGGCGTGCGCCCGCGCTTCGATCAGCTTCGCGAATCCCGCCACTCGTGGTTCCATCCGGCGGTCCCGCTGGAATGCTCCCTGCGCCATGTCGATCGCCTCGGATGTGAACCCGCACATCAGCGCCTGCATCGCCATCGTACTCAGGATGTACGAACCGAGTTCGACGTCGCCACCAGCCCGTGCCAACCGGAGCGCCTGGATGAAGTGCCGCTGGGCAGCGTCCTGTTGTCCGGCGTCGAACGCTGTCCACCCCGCCAGTCGTGCCAACTCCGCCGTCACCCGGTAGAGATCTCTGCCGACCGGCACGGAATAGCTGCCTTTGAGGAGGGGAGCGGCCCGCTCGTACAGGTACTCACTGAGCGACTTGGTCTTCCACCCAGCGCAGCCGTAGCGGGAATCCCACATCCGGGCGGCGTCGGCCGCCTGCTTCAACTCATCGATGTGGCTGCGCCCGACCGTCAGGTTGCCGGTATGTGCCTGGGTGCTCTCGACAGGTTCCACCAGCCAGCGCGTCACGGGGGTAACGAACGCTGATACTGCGAAGGCCTGCTGGGTGAGGAAGTGGCGGCGGTTCACAGCGCTCCAATAGTGTGCGGCTTCGTCCAGTGCGTCATCCTGCCGCCTCGCGAACTCCAAACCTAACTGGCTGGTTTCTGCTGCCTCCGCGTCGCGCATTCCGATATCACTGACCGTCACGGGTCTTCCCAGCGCCTCAGAAATCGCGATACCGATGAACTGGGGGATCGGCCATCTGGGAACCATGCCCCGCCGGCACCAGTTTGCGACCGACGTATGGGTGTACTGGCTCGCCATCCCATCCCGTAACGACAGCTCGTTTATACGATGAGCAAGTCTCTTGTGACTCAGTCCTGATTCCGCCACCAACCGCTCGAGCTGCTCGTTGTACCGGTGGGTCTTCGTCGCCTGGATCTGTGTCATGTCCACCACCCCCGTGACCTGGAGCCTACCCACACACCGGTCGATGTGGACCCGCATCACAAGTCGTGAGCCCCCTTGTGAGCCCTATTGTCGCCAGGCGGCACGAGCTGTCATGAGCGAGTACGAACTCAGCACACGGGTTCCGTGATCTCGCGAGATTGGGTGGGCGGCCATGCAGAACGATCTACTGAACATGTCGGTGACACTGACTTATGCGTCAGTGCTGGAACTCCACATTCCGCTCGGACTCATACTCCTGGCCCTTCTGCGGTCGAAGCGCAGCAGCGACAAGTGACGGCTCGTGTCCTATGCCGATCGGGCATGAGGAGGCTGTGGGCCTCGTGTGGCCGCTGAAAGCCTTGAGGCGGCCTCGTCCAAGTCGTCGGCCACGATGCCGGCACCGATCATTCTCGGCGAGTAAGGGCCTGCGACGACGACCTGGAACAGCATTCCCTGCGCCGACGAGTGGCAGACGACGGACAGTGGTCGGGGTTCGAGCACGACGTCGACCGGATCCTGTACTCCACACGATTGCGGGCGCTCGCGGACAAGAGCCAGGTCGTCGCCAGCGGTGAACTCGGCGCCTACCACACCAGGTTGACCCACTCGATGAAGGTCGCCCAGCTGGGCCGACGGATGGCCGAACTGCACTTCACGGGCGGGGTGCTCGACAGCTTCGAGGGCAACGCCCAGACCCTGCACATCCTCACCTTCCTCGCCGCCCACAAGTACGCAGGCCACCGCAGGCTGCACCTGACCCGGGCCTGCCTGGACGCCGCAACCAAGTACCCCTGGGAACGCGCCCCGCGCGACGTCGACCCCGCACGGCACGCGAAGTGGGGTGTCTACGCGGTCGACCGGCAGGCGTTCGCCTGGGTGAGGGCGGGCCGCAGCGACGACGTCGTGCCGATCCGAAGCCCGGCCGCCGTCGGGCCCAGCCGTCGCGCCTCGTCGAGGACCAGGTCGCTTCACGAGAGCCACCGGCTGCCCCAGTCCGAAACACGGGGGCCCGGACAGTCGCTGATGCCGGCGAGGAGGAGGAGATCTACACCGACCGGCTCTTGGCAAGCATCTTCCGCTGCACCCGCCTTCCCTGCGCGACCGCCAGGGGGACGGCACGCAGCCCGAACGAGGGGAGAGCGTCCGCCAGGCGCACCGCCAGCCCTCGCCAGCGCGGCACCACGGTGACCGGGCGTGGGCGGTCCAGCACCTTGCGCACGGCGTCGGCGGCCTCCTCGGGCATGAGCAGTTTGCCGGAGAAGGACAGTGCCGAGGCGGGGTCGTCGAGTTTGTCGTGCAGCATCGGGGTCCAGATGCCGTCGGGGCAGACGCAGGAAATGTCGATCCCTTTGATCCCGGCCAGGCGCAGGTCGGCGAGCGTGCTCAGGCTGAAGCCGATCGCGGCGTGCTTGGACGCGGCGTACACCGCCTCACCCGGGACCGCGGTCAGTCCCGCCAGCGATACGACGTTGACGATGTGCCCGCCGGTGCCCCGCATGGCCTCGATCGCGGCGACGGTGCCGTTGACGGTGCCGAGCGCGTTGACCTCCACCATCAGGCGGCGTACGGCCGGCGACTGCTCCCAGGCCGGCCCGGTCACGAGCACACCGGCGTTGTTCACCCACACGTCGAGGCGGCCGGCCTCCGCCACGATGAGGTCCCGCGCCGCGGCGACCTGGACCTCGTCCCGCACGTCGACGGCGGCCCACAACACGTCGGGCCCGAGCTCGGCCGCCGCGGCGCGCGCCGCCTCCTCGTCGATGTCTGTGACCAGCACGCGGTGGCCGCGCTCGACCAGAGCCGCGGCGACCAGCCTGCCGAGGCCGCGGCCCGCCCCGGTGACCACCGCGCCGGCGAGGGAGCGGTTCATCGCCGGCCGCCCTTGATCTCGCCGTAGGCGATGCCTCCATGGACGTAGGTGGGCACCACCGGCCAGAACCGCTTCCAGGGGGCCAGCTCGGTCGAGGGCAGGATCTGCAGCCAGCGGGGGTCCGCCTCGCACCGGTCGGCGAGGGTCTTCTCCTTGACCATCGAGTCGTACTGGTCCAGCGAGTCCTCCAGCGTGTTGGCGTTGGGGCAGATCTCGCGGCCGAAGGCTTCGTGGTAGCGCCGCACGCCGGGGATCCTGGACAGCTCCGGCTGCCAGTTGTCCAGCGCGATACCGTTCTCCGAGGACACCCACACGCCGTCGGGGGTGTTGAGCACCAGCGAGTGGTTGCCGTCAGTGTGCCCGGGGGTCCACAGCAGTGCGACGCCGGGACCGAGCTCGATGTCCCCGTCGAAGGTGAGGAACCTCGAAGGGTCGACGCCGCCGAGCCCGCCGTCCACGTACCACGCCCACTGCATCGGGTGCAGGGACTGCAGAGTCGCCAGCTCACGGCTGTGCACGAGCATCCGCGCCCCGCCGAACAGTGGCTCGCGGGGCGCCGGCTCGCCCTCGATGACCTCGGTGGAGCCCAGGATCATCCGCGGATCCTGCACATGCAGATGATCGAAGGTGCAGAAGTCGATGTCGTCCGGGGTGAGCCCCAGTCGGCGCAGGACGTCGCCGGGTTCCGCGTAGTACCTCAGGACCATCCGCTCCAGCAGCTTGCCGCCGGGGACCTTGTCCGTCAGCTTCTGCAGATTGCGGTAGAACGGTGCCTCCGCCGAGCCGTCCGGCACCGTCGGCTCGAAGACCAGCGTGCGTGCCCGGCCGTCGAAGTCGTCGTACTGCACGACGATCATGCGGTTGATCATCGAGATCAGCGGGAGCGTGGGCACCGAAACGGCGTCGTGGAAGGCGTACTTCACCGGGTACGGCGCCGCGGCGATGTCGACCGACTTCACCGCGCGTACCCGGCCCTGGGCCTTGAAGCGCTCCTTGTACGCCGCAGCGGCCTCGCGGACCGCCCGTAGCCGTTCGCCGCGCGGCCACACGTCGTGGACGCCGTCGAATTCCGGGATCGCTCGCGCACCGATCCCGGTCAGGTGGTCGGTTCCGGCTGTCGCCATGGGCCACTCCTCGCTCTCGTCGTCGGAGCAGCAGAATGCCGGTCCGAGCTGGGCGGGATTTGTTCCAGCACGACAATCTCAGGAAGTGCCACGCACCCGGCGGCGAACCTCACTCGGACTGGCGCCCTGCCACCGTCGTACGGCGTGACTGAGGCCGGACTGGCCGGTGAACCCCGCCATCGCGGCCACCTGTCCGAGGGGCAGGTCGGTGGTGGTGATGTAGCGCAGCGCGAGATCCCGTCGTACGTCGTCGAGGATCTCCTCGAAGCCGGTCGACTCCGCGGCGAGCCGCCGTTGCAGCGTGCGGGGATGCATCGCGAGGAGCCGCGCGATGTGGGCGATCGTCGCAGGGGTGGTGCCGACGCTTCCGGTCAGCGCCCGCCGGACGTGCGTGGAGACCAGGCGCTCCGGATCGGTGTGGTGGCCGGCCAGGTACTCGACGGCGAGCCGGCGGATCGCCGCGTCCGCGCTGCGGAACTCCATGTCGAGCAGCCGCCGTTCCACGCGCAGCGCGGCGGACCGGCACCCGAACTTCACGTCCACGCCGAAGAATTCGGTGTACCGCGACACCGGCGAAAGGGGCTGGTGCGGCAGCTCCACCGACCGAAGTCCGGCCAGGCTGCCGACCAGAGCCGACGCCACCTGATGAAAGAGGCCGAGCCCGAGCTCCATGGCCTGCGGGGAGTACGGCGACTCGCGCAGATCCTTCCGATACGTCAGCGCGACCACCTCACGGCGTCGCCGTGGATCGGGTTCCACACCGATGCTCAGTGCCGGGCTGTGCACGAACATGAACCGCGACGCACACTCCAGTGCCTCCGCCACCGTCGACGACGCCTGGATGGCCAGCGCCAGCCGGCCGAGGATGCTGAGGTCCTGGCCGCAGGCCAGGCGGAGGCCGAAATCAGGGCACCGAAGATCACGGGCAACCGCGTCGAGCATCAGGTCGTGGCCGGCGATCGGAACGAGGCCCTCCTCGGAGGTGAGCGCCTCCGGAGGGATCGCGAACCGCCCCATGAACTCTCCAGGGTCGCCGCCGAGCTCTTCGACGAGGCGCCCGAACCCGCGCAGGCTGGCTCCCCGGATCATCGCACCCACCGGGCGATGCTAACCCCACGCCGCCGGGCGGACCCCCACCACGAACCCCACCCACACACAGCGACCCGCCCCCACACCGACAGCGCGGCCGAGGATGATGCCCCCATGACGAAACGATCCGCGCTCATCGAAGCCCTCGGGCTGGAGCCGCACCCGGAAGGCGGCTGGTTCCGCGAGACCTGGCGCAGCGAAGTCCCCCTGCACCCGGACGGCTACCCGGGTGAGCGGGCCAGCGCCACCGCGATCTACTTTCTGCTGGGGCCGGGGGACGCATCACGCTGGCACGTCGTCCGCTCCGCGGAACTGTGGCTGTGGCACGCAGGGTCCCCGCTGCACCTGCAGTTGGGCGGCGAAGCGGAGACGCCGGATGCCGATCCCGAGACGCTGACGCTCGGCCCCGACGTCGCGAACGGCCAGCGACCACAGGCGGTTGTCCCGCCACGGGTCTGGCAGCGGGCCCGTCCGCTGGACGTCGAGGGCGAGACTCTGGTCAGCTGCGTCGTCTCACCCGGGTTCGACTTCGACGACTTCCGGGTCATTTAGGGCGTTGAACGCGCCCGCGGCCCCTGTGTCAGGACTTGCCGGCCGCGAGTGCGGCCTGGAGCCGCGGTGCCGACTTTGCCACCGCGGCCATGTCCTTGCGGTCGGCTGCGTCTCGCAGTTCTTTCAGCCGGCCGTCGATCTGGGTGGCCTTTCCGGGTTTCGTGGTGTGCTTGACCCGGTCCCAGGTGAATTCGAGACTGGTGACGTCGCCCGCAACAGCGCCGGTGTCTTTGGCGGCGGCGTCCAGCGTCACCTGATGGGCCCACAGGTCCATCCGGGCAGCCTCGACCGCGGTGAGCGGTTCGTAGCGCAAGTGCAGGTCGAGGTCGTTCTGCGCGACCCGGAGCGCCGCCGCGCACGCCCGCCTCGTATCGCGCGCCTTGACGGCCGCCGTGAGGGTGTCGATGTCGCGGTTCATCTGCCGAATGAGCACCGGGGGCACACGGTCCGCCGCCCGGTACGCGTTCCAGGCGTCGCGTACCTTCCGCACCTCCGCCGGATCGGTGCGCCCGACGTGTGCCGCACGGACCGCTGCCGACAGTGCGGTCAGACGGTCCGGCAGCCGGCCAGGCTTCGCGTCGGTGGGGACGGCAAGGGAGACCGCTTCCAGGTCGCCGCCCACGCCGGTGGAGAACTCCCCGTACCCGGGGGCGAAGACCTTGTCCTCGCGGGTGCCGTCCATGTGGAGCTCGTTGACGGTGATGGCGCCGTTGACAGGTCCGTAGGGTCCTTTGACGGTCTGGTCCACATCCTTGACCGTGACCTCCTCGAAGACGACTTCCGGCACGTTCTCCGGCCGGTACACGTCCCCGCGCTTGGGCCGCGCCGGCATGATCATCGCGGCGGGTCCGGTCTTCCCCGCCAGCCAGGTGCCCTCGGTGTCGGCGACGACACCCTTCTCGTAGTTGAAGACGTCTTCGCCGAGATACCAGACGGCACCGTTGTCGGCCTGTGCGAACCAGTCGAGCGCGACTTCCTTGATGCGCCCGTCGGAAAACGCCATGTACTGGAGGATGCGTGCCTTTACCTTTCCGTCCTTCAGGGCGATGGTCTTGGTGCCGGGCAGCAGGGTGAATTCGGTGCGGAACGGCTTGCCGTCGACCTGGCCTCCGTAGATCACCTGCTGGACCTTCGAGCTGGGGTGGAGCGGGTTGGTGATGTCAGTCGGGTCCGAGAAGACCGGCTTGGCCAGGTCGACCCGGTCCTTCTTCGGCGCGAGCGGCAAGCACTTCCCCGTCTTCTTCCCGGTCTTCTCATCGATGACCTGCACGCAGTCTTTTTTACGGGCCTTCGGCTCCTCGCTGCAGCCACCGGCCGCGAGTGTCACGGTCAGCGCCACGCTCACAGCCGCTGCCAGGTTCATGTTCCTCATGACTGCCTCCTGTGCCGTGGCGGGATCGCTGTCACGCGCTGAAGAGACCTGAACGGAACTGAACCCGCCGCAGCGGCGTCATGAGTGGCTTTCAGCAGCGGGGGGACGAACCACCTGGAACCGGGCCCCGCCGAGCGCACTGTACGACGCCGCGGCCCCCGCGCCGTGGAGCGCCACCAGCTCCGCGACGATGCCAGCCAGGGCACATCCCCCGCGATGTCGCCGACATGGCGCAGCACCCGAGGCCCTTGCCGTCCGCGTGCGGCCCGGCCGTCGGCACTCCGACGGTGCCGATCGAGGACCGGGTCGCTCCACGAGAGCCACCGGCTGCCCCAGCCCGACCCACTGGGCCCGGACCGACGCTGATGCCGGCGGATCGGCGAATCGGCGGATTGGCGGTGGGTGGTGGGGGCGCCCCCTCACTTCAGCGCGTCAGCCAGCACACCGAACGCCGGTGTGCCCGGCGTGAACGGCGCGTAGTGCCCGACGCCGGTCAGCAAGTGCAGCCGCGCGCCCCACTCGTCGGCGTAACGGCGCGAGAGCTCCAGCGGCACTTGCGTATCGGCCGTGCCGTGCAGGATCTCCACCGGTACGCGCGGCGGCAGCCGCATCGGGTCCGCCTCCGGGAGCCGCTCAGCCAACTGCTGCTCGCCGCCCAGGAATTCAGCCACGGCGCACTCGCTGAGCCGTAGCCGGTGCGCCCGCGCCAGGTCCGCGACCGGTGCGACCGCCACCACCCGGTCGGCCGCGCGGTCCCGCTTCGACGCCGCCCACAGGGCGAGTTGCCCGCCCGCGGAGTGGCCGAGCAGTACGTTCGTGCCGCCCAACCGGTCCAGCCGGTCCAGCGCGGCATCGACGTCCCGCACGGTCTCGGGCCAGCCGCCACCGCCGCCCACGCGCCGGTACTCGACCAGCCGCACCGCCATGCCCCGCTCCGCCAACGCGGCGGCGAAGGGCGACAGATGGGACCGGTCGTACGCCTCACGCCAGAACCCGCCGTGCAGCACGGTGATTCGGGGCCCGCGCGCGCCCAGCCCGTAGAAGTCGATGACCTGCGAGGGGTGTTCCCCGTATGGCTCCGTGCGCTCCGGCGGCACCGGCTTCAGCCCCA
>NZ_JBOHCV010000589.1:0-11101 GCF_050698815.1 Streptomyces sp. | reverse complement strand
CCCCAGGGCGGCGCCGAGGGAGGCGGCCCGCGCGCGAGCTTGCCGCCCTGCCCCTGCAGCTGCCTGACGCCCTGCTCCGGTCAGCCCCGCGGACGCGTTCTTCCTGACAGCGCCACCCGGAACAGCCCTGGCCGCCTCGGCTCCGGCGACAGCCCGGGGCGGGTCCCGACTACCCAAACAGGCGGGGCACGGCCTAGGGTTGCTGTGTGAACGAGCTCGACGTTGTGGGTGTCCGGGTCGAGATGCCCTCCAACCAGCCGATCGTGCTGCTGCGCGAAGTGGGTGGCGACCGGTATCTCCCCATCTGGATCGGCCCCGGGGAGGCGACCGCGATCGCCTTCGCGCAGCAGGGCATGACGCCTGCGCGCCCGCTGACCCATGACCTGTTCAAGGACGTCCTGGAAGCAGTGGGGCAGGAGCTCACGGCTGTCCGTATCACGGACCTGCGGGAGGGCGTGTTCTACGCCGAGCTGGTCTTCGCCAGCGGTGTCGAGGTCAGCGCGCGTCCGTCCGACGCCATAGCGCTGGCGCTGCGCACCGGGACCCCGATCTACGGCAGCGACGGCGTGCTGGACGACGCCGGGATCGCGATCCCGGACGAGCAGGAGGATGAGGTGGAGAAGTTCCGCGAATTCCTCGACCAGATCTCCCCCGAGGACTTCGGCACCAGCAGTCAGTGAGGCCACATCCCGCCGCGCCTCGGTCTCCGAGTGAGCGATCAGGGATCGCATCCGGCCAGCTTTTCCCCGCGGAGGGTTACGGGAAACCACTCCTTGGGTGATTATCACTCGGCGTGCCGAGTGTGGCGATCGTTGACGCACCCCAGGTGACTGCCTACCTTCAGTGAGGCAGGTCCCGGGGATGCCCCGGGATGTGAGGGACGGAGGTCGGCGTGAGAAGTACCGGCGACGGTATGGCAGCGGATGGCCCTCCACTGTTCGAGGGCGCCGTGCGGCGGGTCTCCGCCCAGGGCTCCCGGGAGGACTCGGCCGACGCTGTCGGATACCGCGGGCCCACAGCCTGCTCGGCGGCCGGCATCACCTATCGGCAGCTGGACTACTGGGCGCGTACGGGGCTGGTGGAACCCAGCATCAAGCCCGCGTTCGGCACCGGGGGTCAGCGGCTCTACAGCTTCCGTGACGTCGTCGTACTCAAGATCGTCAAGCGGCTGCTGGACACCGGGGTCTCGCTGCAGAACATCCGTACAGCCGTGCGGCATCTGCGCTCCCGCGGTGTGACCGATCTGGCGCAGATGACGCTGATGAGCGATGGTGCCACGGTCTACGAGTGCTCCTCGCCCGACGAGGTTGTCGATCTGCTGCAGGGCGGCCAGGGCGTGTTCGGGATCGCCGTCGGCGTGGTCTGGAAGGACGTCGAGGGTGCCCTGTCACAGCTGCACGGCGAGCAGGTGGAGACCGGCGAGACCATCATCGGCGATCATCCCGGCGACGAACTCGCGCGGCGGCGCAACCGCGCCGGCTGAGAGTGTCAGTGGCGTGCGGCAGCATCGGGAAGTGTGAGAAGCGCACCGACGATCCTGCATCTGGACATGGATGCCTTCTACGCCGCCGTGGAGCAGGCATCCAAGCCCAGTCTTCGCGGGAAACCGGTCATCGTGGGTGGCCTGGGCCCGCGCGGGGTGGTCGCCACGGCCTCGTACGAGGCCCGGACGTTCGGCGTCCATTCCGCCATGCCCATGGCGCAGGCGCGCCGTCGCTGTCCCCATGCCGCCTACCTCACTCCACGCTTCAGCCTCTACCGCGAGGTCAGCGAGACCGTCATGGAGCTTCTCGGGCGGCTGTCACCGTTGGTGGAGCCGCTCAGTCTCGATGAGGCCTTCGTCGATCTGGAGGCCGGGGGAACGGCGACGCCGGATGCGCGGCCCTCGGCCGTCCGGGCGGTCGGGGAGCGGCTGCGCGACACGATCAGGGACGCGACCGGCCTCAGTGGCTCCGTCGGTCTGGCCGGGTCCAAGATGCTGGCCAAGATCGCCTCGGAGGAGGCCAAGCCGGACGGGCTGCTGCTCATCACGCCGGGCACCGAAAGGGAGCTGCTGGCTCCGATGTCCGTACGGACCCTGCCGGGCGTCGGACCCGCTACCGCGGAGGTTCTGCGCCGGTCGGGAATCATCACCATCGGGGAGACCGCCGAGGCCGGGGAGGCGGAATTGCTGCGGTTGCTGGGCAGAGCGCACGGCAGTTCGCTGTATGCGATGGCGAACGGCAGGGACGACCGGCCCGTGATCGCGGAGCGGGACGCCAAGTCCGTCTCCGTCGAGGACACCTTCGATGTGGACCTCACCGACCGCGCTCTGGTCCAGTCGCAGATCGCCCGGCTCGCCGACCGGTGCGTGGAGCGACTGCGGGGGGCGGGGAGATCAGGGCGGACTGTCGTGATCAAGGTGCGCAGCTATGACTTCTCCACCCTCACCCGTTCGGAGACGCTGCGCGGCCCCACCGACGATCCGGGAGTGGTACGCGAGGCCGCTGCCCGGCTGATCGAAGCCGTGGACACCACCGCCGGAGTGCGGCTGCTGGGTGTGGGCGTCAGCGGACTCGCGGATTTCACGCAGGAGGACCTGTTCGCCCAGGCGCAGGCCACCGCGGTGGCGGCCGAGGCTGCTCAGCCGCACCAGGAGGACGCGGCGCTGCTGCCCGACCCGGCCGTCCCGCTGGAGCCGCACGCGGACCGGCGCTGGGTTCCGGGGCGGGACGTGTGGCACGCGGAGTACGGCCCTGGCTGGGTGCAGGGCAGCGGCCTGGGACGGGTGACCGTGCGGTTCGAGTATCCGGGGTCGCCGCCCGGCAGGGTGCGCACCTTCGCAGTGGAGGATCCTGACCTGGAAGGTGCTGAGCCGCCGCGACTGGTGGCGGGGGAGCCGGCACGACAGGGACCCTCGGGTCCGCCCGGTCAGCTCTCGGAGGGCGCTATCCGCCCGAAGTCCAGGTCCTGGGCAGGCGCGGGTGAGGGGGACGGGGAGGATGAGGGAGACGGGCCGGATTCCCCGGCGGCCGGGACGTCCAGCCCGTAGTGGAGATAGAGCTGGAGCTCCTGCCGCGGGGAGAGGTGTCTGCCCACGCCGAGATCCGGGGTGTTCCTGATCAGTGCGCGCTCGAAGGGGACGTGGAGCACCTGGCCGACCAGTTCGCTCGGCCCGAGGGGGACGAACGCGTCGCGACGGAAGAGGCCGGTACGGACGGCAGCCCACTCCGGCTCGCCTGTGGCGTCGTCGAGATACACCTCGCCCACCCTTCCGATCTTGCTGCCGCTTCTGTCGAGCGCTCTGCGCCCGATCAGGCCCCGCGGGTCGATGTCGGTCTGCAATGTCCCTCCAACTGGTCGCGACTGCGTCACCGGTCCGCTGCGGATGCGGTGGCCGGGCCGGCGTCCGGTGGGTCTGACGAGCCCCTCCCTGGGCCCCCTCGGCGCTGTTCCGGGCTCCGTGTACGCCGGCCGGTGCCCCGGATGGCCGTGGGACCGGGTGCTGGTCCTACGGGCCGTGCTACCACCAAAGGGCACAATTCAGCCATTGGCCACTCGAGCGCACCGGCGGCTCCTGCCGGATGCGGCGCTGGTAGGCTCGAAAGCGGCTGACGACCCCGAGCGGGAGAGTCCTCCGGCGGCAGCGTCGGAGGCGCCGAAGGAGCAAATCCTCCCCGGAATCTCTCAGGCTCACGTACCGCGCGGGTGAGGTCACTCTGGAAAGCAGGGCGGGCCACGAACAGTGCCTCGGCTCTCCCTCACCGACGGTGAAAGCCGGGCCGACCGCACAGCCGGGCGGTCCGGTGAAACTCTCAGGTTGCGATGACAGAGGGGGAGGCCGTCCGGGCACCCACGCCGTGGTGCCCCTCGTAGGTCGCAGCGACCAGGAGGCCCCCGCAGATGACCGCCAACCGCATCCCCCTCGCCGATCTGGAGCGTGGCACGCCCTTCGAGCACCGGCACATCGGTCCCGATGCCGGCGCTCAGGCCAAGATGCTCGCCCAGGTCGGATACGGCTCACTCCAGGAGCTGACCGCCGCGGCCGTACCCGAGGTGATCAAGAGCAACGAGGCCCTGGACCTTCCGCCCGCGCGCAGCGAGGCCGACGTGCTGGCGGAACTGCGTGCCTTCGCCGGGCACAACCAGGTGCTGCCTTCCATGATCGGCCTCGGTTACCACGGCACCTTCACCCCGCCCGTGATCCTGCGCAACGTCATGGAGAACCCTGCCTGGTACACGGCGTACACGCCCTACCAGCCGGAGATCTCGCAGGGCCGGCTCGAGGCACTGCTCAACTTCCAGACCATGATCGCCGATCTGACGGGGCTGCCCACCTCCGGCGCCTCGCTCCTGGACGAGCCGACCGCCGCGGCCGAGGCCATGGCGCTCTCCCGCCGCGTCGGCAAGGTCAAGCAGGGCGTCTTCCTCGTCGACGCCGACTGTCTGCCGCAGACCGTCGCCGTCATCCGCACCCGCGCCGAACCCACCGGGGTCGAGGTCGTCGTCGCCGACCTGGGCGACGGCATCCCGGCGGCGGTCGCCGAGCGGGGTGTCTTCGGAGTGCTGGTGCAGTATCCCGGAGCCTCCGGCGAGGTGCGTGATCCGCGCGCCGTCATCGAGCAGGCGCACGAGCTGGGCGCGGTCGTAACCGTCGCCGCCGATCTGCTCGCCCTCGCTCTGCTCACCTCGCCGGGCGAGCTCGGCGCGGACATCGCCGTCGGCTCCAGCCAGCGCTTCGGCGTCCCCATGGGCTTCGGCGGGCCGCACGCGGGCTACATGTCGGTGCGCGACAGCTACGCGCGGAGCCTGCCCGGCCGTCTCGTCGGCGTCACCAAGGACGCCGACGGCGACCAGGCCTACCGGCTCGCCCTGCAGACCCGTGAGCAGCACATCCGGCGCGAGAAGGCCACCAGCAACATCTGCACCGCGCAGGTGCTGCTCGCCGTGGTGGCCGGAATGTACGCGGTACACCACGGCCCGGACGGGCTGGCCGCCATCGCCCGGCGTACGCACCGCTACGCCGCGCTCCTCGCCGAGGGGCTGCGCAAGGGCGGCGTCGAGATCGTGCACGGCAGGTACTTCGACACCGTCACCGCACGGGTCCCGGGCCGTGCCGCAGAGGTCGTCGCGCGGGCGCGCGAGGCCGGCGTGAACCTGCGGCAGGTGGACGCCGACCACGTCGGCATGGCCTGCGACGAGACCACGAGCCGTGGCCAGCTGGCCGCCGCCTGGTCCGCCTTCGGCGTCGACGCCGATATCGAAGAGCTGGACGGCGCGACGGCGGACGCGCTGCCCGAGGAGCTGCTGCGCACGGATGAGTATCTGACCCATCCGGTCTTCCACGACTACCGCTCCGAGACCGCGATGCTGCGCTATCTGCGCAGGCTCGCGGACCGGGACTACGCGCTGGACCGGGGCATGATCCCGCTCGGCTCGTGCACCATGAAGCTCAACGCCACCACCGAGATGGCGGCCGTCACCTGGCCGGAGTTCGCGGCGCTGCACCCCTTCGCCCCTGCCGAGCAGGCCGCGGGCTACCTCACGCTCATCCAGCAGCTGGAGGCACAGCTCGCGGAGATCACCGGCTACGACCGGGTGTCCCTCCAGCCGAACGCGGGTTCCCAGGGTGAACTGGCCGGACTCCTGGCTGTGCGCGCCTACCACCGCTCACGCGGTGACGAGCAGCGCACCGTGTGCCTCATCCCGTCCTCCGCGCACGGTACGAACGCCGCCAGCGCGGTGATGGCCGGAATGCGGGTCGTCGTGGTCAAGACGGGCGAGGACGGCGACGTGGACGCCGACGACCTGCGTGCCAAGATCGAGCAGCACGGCGAGCAGCTGGCCGTACTGATGGTCACCTACCCCTCCACGCACGGTGTCTTCGAGGAGCACATCACCGACATCTGCGCGGCCGTGCACGACGCGGGCGGCCAGGTCTACGTGGACGGCGCGAACCTCAACGCGCTGATGGGACTGGCTCGGCCTGGCAAGTTCGGCGCCGACGTCTCCCACCTGAACCTGCACAAGACCTTCTGCATCCCGCACGGCGGCGGCGGCCCCGGAGTCGGCCCGATCGGTGTACGGGAGCACCTGGCTCCGCACCTGCCCAACCACCCGCTGCTGCCCGCCGCCGGACCGGCGACCGGGATCGGCCCGGTTTCGGGGGCACCGTGGGGCTCGGCCGGCATCCTGCCGATCTCCTGGGCGTACGTTCGGCTGATGGGAGGTGAGGGGCTGCGCCGCGCCACGCAGGTGGCGGTGCTGGGCGCCAATTACATCGCCAAGCGTCTGGAGCCGCACTACCCGGTGCTCTACACCGGGCCACGCGGCCTGGTCGCGCACGAGTGCATCATCGACGTCCGGCCGCTGACCAAGCGGACCGGCGTGAGCATCGACGACGTGGCCAAGCGGCTGATCGACTACGGATTCCACGCACCGACCATGTCCTTCCCGGTGGCCGGGACGCTGATGATCGAGCCCACCGAGAGCGAGGACCTGGCGGAGCTGGACCGCTTCTGCGAGGCGATGATCATGATTCGCGCCGAGATCGACAAGGTCGGCTCGGGGGAGTGGCCCGCCGAGGACAACCCCCTGCGCAACGCGCCGCACACCGCGGGTCAGCTGAGCCGGGAGTGGGAGTACCCCTACGGCAAGGAGGAGGCCGTTTTCCCGCCGGGGGTACGCGCCTCGGACAAGTACTGGCCTCCGGTGCGACGGATCGACGGGGCCTTCGGCGACCGTAACCTGGTCTGCTCCTGTCCGCCGGTGGAGGAGTACGACGACTGACGCGGATCACGGCACACGTCAGGGCCGGTGCGGCGAACGCCGTGCCGGCCCTGTCCTCGACCGCTGCGCCATGAGGCCGCGGTGTCAGGTCGCGGTGTCAGGCCGCGGTGGCGATGTGCCGGGTGCTGAGCGGGCGGTGCGGATCAATGATCTTGCCGTCCGGGAGCAGTTCACCGGTGTCCTCGAAGAGCAGTACGCCGTTGCACAGCAAGCTCCAGCCCTGCTCCGGGAAGTGCGCCACAGGATGGGCGGCCTCCCGGTCGGCGGAGTCGGCGGTCGGGCACGGTGGCTGGTGCTCGCACATTTTCGCTGTCGTCTTCCGTTGTGTCGTGGTGTCCGTGCTGCGGCTGGTCCTTATGGCCATGGCCGCCCCCGTTCCTTCGGTCTGTCCCCAGTGTTCCCCTGTGGACTCGAATCCGCAGGGATTTCGCGTCACCACTCCTCAACCAGGACAGACGCGTCACCCGTGCGGGCGGTTGCCCTCAACTGGGCCGCTCTTTCGGGCGGTTCGCCGCGCATGAGAGCGGGCCGGGACCATTGGTGCTCGCAGAAACCGGCGCGCGGTAGGCCGTACCGTACCGCAACTCCTCACACCGGGGTCCTCAACCGCGGTGAGGCCACCACTCGCCGGGTCAGCAGCGGCAGCAGCGCGTCCACCCGGTGCGGCTGGTGTGCCGCGATGCCGGGCGGCGCGGGCGCCAGCGGTATCAGCAGGTCCGACGGCTCGGGGGTGCCTTGGGCAGCGTCGGCGCCGGGGTCGCCGTGCAGCCACAGCGTGAGCATGTACAGCTGGGGCACGGACAGCAGCCTGGGCTGGAAGGCCGTGGGCAGCGAGCCGGCCTGCTGCAGAGCGCGTTCGGTCGAGGTGACGTAAGGACCCTCGCAGAAGTACGCGAAGGCCCAGCCGTCGGCCGTGAGCACCGCCTCCGCCGCGCCGACGGAAGCGGAGCCCGCCGGGGCGGCGGTGTCGCGGAGCAGGAAGCGCCATCCGGTGAGCCGGGTGGGCGCACTGCCCGCCGGCCGGCCGACATGGGTCATTTCGTGGACCGGCAGCGGGAGTTCCGGGTGCAGGGAGTGCTGAGATCTTCGTACGGCCACCGGCGTGCGGGCCTCGTGTACGGCTGTGGGAGAGCGGAGAGCCGCGAGAACACTGCGCAGTGCGGGGGCCGGGGCCGGGGGGACATGCAGCGGCATGGTGGATCGCCTCTCACTCGGACACGTGTACTGGGGATGGCGCGGACAGCACTGTCGGCGTTGGGAGGGCTGCGAGAAGGCGGCTGAGGCGTCGACTGCCGGGTGCCGGGCGATCCGGTGATGCCGCGTCGCTGCCTTGCCCGGAGTTTATACGACAGGTGTTCTGCCGGAATTTCGCCTAGCGTCATCCGGTTCCCAGGGCAAGGCTGTATCCCGTCAGTTTTTCAGGGCTTTCACCGCTTACTCCTGACGCCTCGTTCCGCAGCCTGGGGAAACCCGGCGATGCGGTCGGCCTGATCTCGTCGGTCTTTTTTACGAGGGCGTGTGCGAGTGGCGTGGGACAGGTGCCGTATGCCAATGGAATGTGCCGGAGAACCTGTCAGGTGCCAGCGTACCGGAAG
This sequence comes from Streptomyces sp., assembly GCF_050698815.1. Lineage (GTDB taxonomy): Bacteria > Actinomycetota > Actinomycetes > Streptomycetales > Streptomycetaceae > Streptomyces. Next base: position 2,738 of record NZ_JBOHCV010000589.1, on the reverse strand, counting down.
CTGGGTACCGGGGTCGGTGGCGAGGCGTTATCCGTCATCTCGCCGGGCATCATGGCTGACACCACTCGGCCGTATCGAGGAGGGACGCCCCGATGGGTGAGAAGGTCGTGGCCGACAGGTTCGACCTGTCCGATCGGCATCGGTACCGGCACAAGCTCCGGCGGTGCCTCGACGCGCTGAGGGTCCTGCTGGACGAGAGGCGGTTCGAGCGGCCCCGCAATCTCATGGGCCTGGAGATCGAGCTGAATCTCGCGGACGGCGACGGACTGCCCCGGATGATGAATGTCGAGGTACTGAGGCGCATCGGGAGTCAGGATTTCCAGACGGAACTCGGACAGTTCAATCTTGAGGTCAATATCGTTCCGCACCCGCTTTCCGGGCGGGTGCTCGACCAGTTGGCGGAGGAGCTGCGCACCGGACTGGGGTATGCCGACCGGCAGGCGCGTGCGGCGGGCGCGGGAATCGTGATGATCGGCATTCTCCCGACGCTCACGGACGACGACCTGGTGTCGAAGAACCTCACCGCCGTGGACCGCTACAGGCTGCTCAACGATCAGATCATGGCCTCCCGGGGCGAGGAGGTCGTGCTCGACATCTCGGGTGTCGAGCGGCTGACACGTACCTCCGGCTCCATCGCACCGGAGGCCGCCTGCACCTCGGCGCAGCTGCACCTCCAGGTCACGCCCGACCGCTTCGCGGACGTGTGGAACGCTTCGCAGGCGGTGTCCGCGGTGCAGATCGCGATGGGAGCCAACTCGCCGTTCCTGTTCGGCCGGGAGCTGTGGCGCGAGTCCCGGGTGCCACTGTTCCTGCAGGCCACCGACACCCGGCCGGCGGAACTGAGCGCGCAGGGTGTGCGGCCGCGCACCTGGTTCGGCGAGCGCTGGATCAACTCGGCCTATGACCTCTTCGAGGAGAACTTCCGCTACTTCCCGGCGCTGCTGCCGATCTGCGACGGGGAGGACCCGCAGCGGGTGCTGGCCGAGGGCGGCATCCCCGGACTCCCCGAACTGGTGCTGCACAACGGCACCGTCTACCGGTGGAACCGGCCGGTCTATGCCGTCTCCGACGGTGTCCCGCACCTTCGGGTGGAGAACCGGGTGCTGCCCGCCGGGCCCACCGTCACCGATGTGCTGGCCAACACCGCCCTGTACTACGGCCTGGTGCGCAGCCTCGCCGACGAGCCGCGCCCGGTCTGGACCCGGATGCCGTTCGCGGCCGCGACCGCCAATTTCGAGGCGGCCTGCCGGTACGGCATCGACGCCGAGCTGAGCTGGCCGCGCTCCGGCCGGGCGGGCGGCCTGGCAACGGTCTCCGCCGTGCGGCTCGTGCAGGAGGAACTGCTGCCGCTGGCGGCGGCGGGACTGGACGCCTGGGGCCTCGCGAGCGCCGACCGTGACCGCTATCTGGGGGTCATCGAGGAGCGCTGCCGGCACCGGGCGAACGGGGCTTCGTGGCAGGCCGCTGCCTACCACCGGGCCATCGACTCCGGCCTCGAACGCGAGAAGGCGCTCGCGGCGCTCACCCGGCGCTACTGCGAACTGGCGCGCACCGGCGAACCCGTACACACCTGGTCCGTGAACACCTAGACCCGGTTGCCGCGGGGGCCACCCGGCCCCTCGGACGACCCCCGCTCCGTACACCCCGGAGCCGTCGGGCAAGCTGAGGGTGCAGCGCGGAGGAGGACACTCGGCTGAACCTGGAGGCATGTGTGCGGTCGCAAGCGCGTGACGGCTCTTCGTCCTCGTTCCCCGCGGCGGAACTCTCCCCGCGCACGCTGCGGCAGGAGACGGTGCTCGTACTGGCGCTGTCGCTCGGTGCGAGCGCGGTCTCGGCGCTGATCAGCTTCGTCGGATCGGTGACCGCCCCGGGTGCGCTGGCGGACCAGGCCGCGCGGCTCAACACCTCGCGGGCGCCGGACCGGCCGTGGCTCGACCTGGCCTGGCAGCTGTTCGGGATCGCTACGGCGCTGGTGCCCGTGGTGCTGGTGGCGCACCTGCTCACGCGCGAGGGGGCGGGCGGGCTGCGCTCCATCGGGTTCGACCGGCGCCGTCCCGGCTTCGACCTGGGCCGGGGGCTGGTGCTCGCGGCGGTCATCGGGGGCAGCGGGCTCGCCCTCTACCTGGTGGCCCTGCAGGCCGGCTTCAATCTCACCGTGGTGCCGGAGTCGCTGCCGCACGTGTGGTGGCGGATTCCGGTGCTGATCGCCTCAGCGGCGCAGAACGCGGTGGTGGAAGAGGTGATCGTGGTCGGCTACCTGCTGCGCAGGCTCGGCCAGGCGGACTGGTCGCCGTGGGCGGCGCTCGCCGCGAGCGCGGTACTGCGGGGCTCCTACCACCTGTACCAGGGCATCGGCGGAATGGCCGGGAACATGGCGATGGGCGTCATCTTCGTGCTGCTGTACCGGCGTTGGGGGCGGGTCGCGCCGCTGGTCGTGGCGCACGCTGTGATCGACATCGTGGCCTTCACCGGCTACGCGGTCTTCGCCGGGAAGGTGGACTGGCTGCCCACCCGCTGACACCCCGGGGGCGTCAGAACTCGGCGCGCAGCTGGGCGTCCAGCACGGTGACAGCCGTGCCCGTCAGCTCGGTACGGTCGCCGCGCAGCGTCGTGCGGACCCGGCCCGTACGCGCGGAGCACTGCAGCCCGGTCAGCGTCTCGCGGCCCAGCCGTCCGGACCACAGCGGGGCCAGGGCGGTATGGGCGCTGCCGGTGACCGGGTCCTCGGGGATGCCGAC
>NZ_JBOHCV010000588.1:0-5896 GCF_050698815.1 Streptomyces sp. | reverse complement strand
GGGGCGCTCGTAGATCTCGGCCGGGGGGCCGGTCTGCTCGATGCGGCCCTGCCGGAAGACCGCGATCCGGTCGCTCATGGTCAGCGCCTCGTCCTGGTCGTGGGTGACGAAGACGAAGGTGATGCCCACCTCGCGCTGGAGCTCCTTGAGCTCGATCTGCATCTGCTCCCGCAGCTTGAGGTCCAGGGCCCCGAGCGGCTCGTCGAGCAGCAGCACTCTGGGCCGGCCGACCAGCGCGCGGGCCAGCGCCACCCGCTGTCGCTGCCCGCCGGAGAGCTGAGAGGGGCGGCGGGCGCCGAAGCCTTCGAGGCGGACGTTCTCCAGTGCCTCACCGGCCCGCCGCAGGCGCTCGGCCTTGGGTATCCCGCGGACCTTCAGGCCGTACGCGACGTTCTGTTCGACGGTCATGTGCGGGAAGAGCGCGTAGTCCTGGAAGACGGTATGGACGTCCCGCTCGAAGGGGGCCAGGCGGGTGACGTCCTTGCCCGCCAGTTCGACGGTGCCGCTGGTGGGCGGCTCGAAGCCGGCGATCATCCGGAGCACCGTGGTCTTGCCCGACCCGGACGGGCCGAGCATCGAGAAGAACTCGCCGTCCTCGATCTCCAGGTCGACGCCGGCCACCGCCTCGGTCCGGCCGAAGACCTTGCGCAGGCTCTGCAGCCGGATGGCCTGTCCCTCCATGGGCGGGAACCTTTCTGGTGCTGTCTGGCGTTGGTGAGTAAATGTATGAAGTCATAGTTCAAGCTTCAAGACCTCCTTCAGGTAAAAGCTGCGCCAAGTGACAAGGTGGTGGCGTGAAGAGAGACCAAGGCGGTGCCCGAAGAACCGTCTTCACTCCCATCGGCACGCAGGCCCGGGTCGACGCCGTCGTGCGGCGGCTCGGTGACGCCATCGAGCTCGGACTGCTCGCCGACGGCGAGCAGTTGCCCGGCGAGACCGACCTCGCCGCCCAGCTCGGCGTGTCCACCGTGACGTTGCGGGAGGCGCTGATGGCGCTGCGCCAGCGGGGGCTGGTCACCACTCGCCGGGGGCGCGGCGGCGGCAGCTTCGTCACCGTTCCCGAAGGGCCCGTGGAGGAACGGCTGTTGGCCCATCTCGCGGGCTGGAGCACGGAGGAGCTGCGCGACCTCGGCGACCACTGGACCGCCGCCTTCGGTGCCGCCGCCCGGCTCGCGGCGCAGCGCACCGAACCGGAGGACCTCTCCCCACTGCGGAGGTCACTGGAGGAACTGGCCGGCGCCGAGGACGCCGCGGCGCGCAGCCGCGTACACGGCCGCCTGCACGTGGAGCTGGCGGCCGCGGCCCAGTCGGCGCGGCTGACGCGAGAGGTGATCGGCATTCACGCCGAAGCCGGGGCCCTGCTCTGCCTCGTACTGGGCGAGGACGCGTATCTCAAGGACGTCTGCGATCGTCACCGCGCCGTGATCTGCGCGGTGCACGATGGTGCCGACGAGCGGGCAAGAGCCCAGGCGGAGCAGTGCGTTCAGACATCGATGGGGCGGCTGGTCGAACTCCGCCTCGGCATTCCCGGTGCCGGCGGTGGTGGCCCCGGCGGCGGTCCGCACACCGAGGAGGGCACCCGTGGGCGGCGGAGCACACGTCCTTGACGAGGCCGCGGCGGCCGATGCCGCCGCCGGGGTCAGCGACACCCTGGAGTGCGTCTTCGACGCCGTGACCGAGACCTGTACGGACACCGCGGCGCTGCTCGCCTCCATCGCTGCGGCCGGCCGCCGTCCCTCCACCGCCGATCTCGCCGCGCTCCGGCCCCTCCTGCACGCGCAGCTCGAGACGCCCGGCCTGGTGTCGGGCGCGGGCTTCGTCGCCGCCCCGGGGCTGCTCTCCGACGCACCGGCGGCATGGCTGGAGTGGTGGCAGACCGGTCCGGGCGGCGAGATACGTCCGCTGCTGCTCGATCTGGACCCCGAGCATTCGGCGTACGCCGACTACACCCACTGGGAGTGGTTCGCGCTGGCCCGCGACACCGGACAGCGGGCGGTCGCGGGGCCGTACGTCGACTACCTCTGCTCCGACGAGTACAGCCTCACCCTGTCCGTGCCGGTGACCGTCGGGGGCCGCTTCATGGGAGTGGCCGCGGCGGATGTGTACCTGCCGCGCTTCGAGGCGGCGCTGATGCCGGTGCTGCAGCGGCTGCCCGGGCCGGCCTGCCTGGTCAACTCCCGTGGCCGCGTCGCCGTTTCGACGGACGCCCGCCGGCTGGCCGGCTCCCTGCTCAAGGGCCCGGACTTCGGCAAGGTACTGACCGGACCGGCGGACGGCGCGGCGCACGACGGGCTGCACCTGCGGCCGTGCGGCGGCGTCCCGCTGATCCTGGTGACGACCACTGCGGAGCGGCGCGGCTGATCGCGGAGCGGAGTCCGGACAGCGGCGAGCCCGGCCCAAGACCCGAAAATATGATTCTAGCGTTACTTGACTTGCTTAGTCTACCATTCATAGACTAAGCTGTGTGAAGCACAGAGACTTGATTGCGAAGATCAGGAAGGCAGCTCGGTTACACGGGGTGTCATTCGAGAAGATCCGCCAGAGAGGCAGCCACGAGATGTGGCGCTGTGGCACTACCCAGGTCGTCATTCCGAAGCACAACGAAGTCAACGAGATCACGGCGGAGAGTGTTTGCAAGACACTCGAAGCGGAGTTCGGAGAGAGGTGGTGGCGGTGACCACGTACACGGCTACTGCCCGCCGGTCTGGTGACTGGTGGGCGCTGTCGGTACCCGACCTGCCGGGCGTGCACAGCCAGACGAAGCGCCTGGATCAGGCTGAGGCCGAAGTGCGTGAAGCGATCGCGCTGATGCTCGACATCGAACCCGAGGAGTTCGATGTCGAAGTGAAGCCCGTTCTCTCGGAAGAGACCAAGGTGCTTCTCGGTGAAGTGGAAGAGGCGCGCAGGACACGGGAGCGGGCTGCCGAAGCGGAACGGCAGGCGATGAGGCAGGCTGCGCAGGCACTGACCGGCAGCTTGAGTCAGCGTGATGCCGGACAGTTGCTCGGCGTCTCCTTTCAACGGGTCTCCCAGCTGCTGGGTTCGGCACCGGAGGGACGTCGAAGCGAGACGGTGAAGAAGCGGCGCACCGGTGCCGGTGGGGCCATGAAGTGAAACCATGCACACGACAAGAAGGCAACAGGATCCAGCTCTCGTGAGGGCGTGAACGGGTAGGCGCCGGAGCCTTGTGCCCCCATCGCGCGTCCTCCGTGGCGGGGCAGAACAGAGGTGGCGAATTGACCGCGTACGAGACCTTCCGTGCGCTGCATCACGGCGAGCGCCCGCTGCTGCTCCCCAACGCCTGGGACCACGCCTCCGCCGCCGCCCTGCACCGGCGCGGCTTCGGTGCGATCGGCACCACGAGTCTGGGTGTCGCGGCTGCGGCCGGGCTGCCCGACGGTACGGGCGCGGCGCGTGCGGAGACGCTCGCGCTCGGGCGGGGGCTGGCCCGGCTGCCGGTGCCGGTGAGTGTCGACATCGAGGGCGGCTTCAGCGACGACCCGTCGGAAGTCGCCTCGCTGGCCGGGGAGTTGGCGCAGGCGGGAGTGGCGGGGATCAACATCGAGGACGGGCGGCCCGACGGCACGCTCGCCGATCCGGCGCTGCAGACGGCGAAGATCACGGCCATGAAGGAGACCGCGCCCGGCCTCTTCGTCAACGCCCGCACCGACACGCACTGGCTCGGCACGGACGCCACCCTCACAGGGGCACTGAGCCGGTGCGAGGCGTATCTGGGGGCAGGGGCGGACGGCGTCTTCGTGCCCGGTCTCGTCGCGCTGGACGGGATCACGGAGCTGGCCGGGGAGCTGGACGCACCGCTGAACGTGCTGTACTCCCCCGCCGCCCAGCACACGTACGAGCTGCTCACGGAGGCGGGCGTGCGCCGCATCAGCCTGGGTTCGCTCCTCTTCCGCGCGGCGCTCCAGCACGCCGTCGACCTTGCCTGGTCCATCGCGGAACCACCCGGCGACTCGACCTCACCGGTGCCCGGCTACGGCGAAGTGCAGGTCCTGCACGAGGACTTCAGTCGGCGGTGACCGACTGGACGAGCGCGGTGAACGCGCTGGCGGGGAAGGTGAGATAGGGCCCCTCGGGCTCCTTGGAGTCCCGCACGGCGACCCGTGAGGTCAGCTCGGCGACCTCCACACACTCGCCGCCGGAGTCGCCGCTGTAACTCGACTTACGCCACGGTGCGCTGGTCAGACTCGGACGGTTGCTCATGCAGGTCCTCCATGACGCGGGCGATCAGGTCTGCCGAGGCGCCGAGGGAAAGCGCGGCGGCCTTAAGATGATCGTAACGGAGCGAACGGGCGCTCACCGCTTGCGGATCGACGCTCACATGGTTCGACTGGTACAGCTCGGAGTAGACGACATCCGGGGAGTCATCGAGGGTCAGCAAGGTGAAAGAGCCTGTCAGTCCGTAGTGCTCGCCTGCCGTGAACGGCAGCACTTGGATGTTGACTCGGGGATCGTCGCGATAACTCAACAGGTGGGCCAGTTGATTTCGCATCGTCTCTACCCCACCGATGAGACGGCGGACAGCGCCCTCGTCCAGCACAATCCACATCAGCGGTGGAACCGCGCGGCTCAGCACCCGCTGCCGAGCCATCCGCGCTGCCACTCGCTCCTCCAGCGTCTCCGGCGGTCCAGCCGAGCGCAGCACCGCCCGCGCATAGTCCTCGGACTGCAGCAGCCCATGCACGACCTGGGCCTGGAAGGTGTAGATGGTCGTGGCCGTCGACTCCAGCCGGACGTACTCGTGGAACCACGCCGGGAGCCCGCTGCGTTTGACCAGGTCCCAGACACGCATCAGTGCCCCGCCGGTGCCGAGGGCGATGTCGGCCCGTTCAAGGAAATCGACGTTGGGAACCTTTCGGGCGGTCTCGAACTGACTGATGAGCGACCCGGTGCAGAAGACGATCCCCCCGAGATCCGCCAGCGTCAGTCCCGCCGCCTCGCGCAAGCGCCGCAACTCGCTCCCCAGGTAATTGAGCGGCGAGGCTCCCGGATCGAGCTCACGAATGTTCGCCACAACTGCTCCCCTTGCCCCACCGAGTTCACGCTGTGCGGAGTTGCATTCCAGCCATAGCCCAGAGCAATCGGCCCGTAACAGCCTTGTCCCGTGAACGTCATCGAGGAACCCACCGAATTCCCGCCCCGCCGCTACAGGATCGCGCTGACCGTCGGCGATCACTCACCGCGCCACCTGCGCCGCATCGCCCGCGCGTATCTGCGGCTATGGGCGATGCCCCACCTTGCCGACCCGGTCGAACTCGCCCTCACCGAACTGGTGACCAACGTCCACCGCCACGTCGCGGACCGCTGGTGCACGGTCACCCTCCTCCGCACGGACGCCGGCGTACGCATCGAGGTCTACGACCGCTCCCCCGAAGCTCCCACCCACCGCACCGCCGGCGAATGGGACGAACACGGCCGCGGCCTCTCCCTCATCGCGCTGCTCACCGACAAGTGGGACGTCGTTCCCGCACCGGCCGGCAAGACAATCTGGTGCGAGGTCGCTAATTAATCCCGGTCGCCCTTGCGTTTGCCGTACCAAGGGGGTAGCTGCATACGCATCCCAGCAGAAGGAGACCGTCATGACGCACGCACACGGCGCGCAGCCGACCTCCCGGGCCGCCGCGCCCGCCGGCCGGTTCGCCCAAGTCAAGAGCGTGGCCTTGTACGTGGTGCAGGGACTGCTCGCCGTGTTCTTCGTGCGCATGGGCGCGCTGCCCGCGCTGCTCGCCGAGCCCGGCGCCAAGGGGACCTTCGAGGACATCGGCTTCGGCCTGTGGTTCATGTATCTGACCGGCGCACTGGAACTGCTCGGAGCCATCGCCCTCCTCACGCCCTGGCTCTCGGGGCCCGCGGCGCTCGGCCTGATGGGGGTGATGGC
>NZ_JBOHCV010000587.1:0-1902 GCF_050698815.1 Streptomyces sp. | reverse complement strand
TGGTCGACAAGCTGCACGCGCGCAGCGTCGTCGAAGGTCCCAACTTCCGGTTCGGACACCGGGCGGCGGGCAACGTCACCTTCCTCGCCGAGCTGGGCGAGACCTACGACTACGACGTGGTCGTCATAGACCTCTACGAACGCGGCCGCGCCGGAGGCGGCGAGCCCTTCTCCTCGACCCTGATCCGGCGGCTGGTCGCCGAGGGCGACGTCAGTGCGGCGGCAGAGGTCCTGGGCCGGCCGCACCGCGTCGAGGGCGTGGTGGTGCGGGGAGCGCAGCGCGGGCGCGAGCTGGGCTACCCCACCGCCAACACCGAGACCCTCCCGCACACCGCGACCCCCGCCGACGGGGTGTACGCGGGCTGGCTGACGGCCGACGGCGAGCGGATGCCCGCGGCGATCTCGGTCGGCACCAACCCGCAGTTCGACGGCACCGAGCGCACGGTGGAGGCGTACGCCATCGACCGGGTGGACCTCGACCTGTACGGGCTGCGGGTGGCGGTCGACTTCCTGGCCTACATCCGCGGTCAGGAGAAGTTCGAGACCCTCGACGGCCTGCTGCGCCGGATGGCCGAGGACGTCGACCGCTGCCGCGAACTGGTCGCGGCAGCGGACGCGGACGCGCAGGCGGACGCTGCGGGAACACCCGGCCCGCCGTAGGGCGGTGTGCCGGGTGTCCCGGCTCAGCCCTGGGGCGGTGCCTGCCCCGGCGGCGGCTGCTGAGGCCAGCCGCCCTGTTGCGGATACTGCGGATGGCCCGGCTGCGGAGGCGGCTGCTGTTGCCCGTACGGCTGCTGCCCGTATTGCTGTTGCCCGTAGGGCTGTTGCGGCGGCTGGCCCGGGAACTGCTGCCCCGGCATGGGCGGTTGGCCGGGCTGCTGCTGACCGGGCATCGGCGGGGCCAGCTGCGGCGGCGGGTTGCCCGTCGCCGTCCACAGGCCCTGCTCCTGCTGGGCACGCGCGAAGTCCTCGGCGATGAGTGCGGACAGATCGAAGTACGCCTCGCGCGTCTTCGGCCGCATCATGTCGAGATCGAGCTCGGCGCCCGCGGACAGATGCTCGTCGAAGGGGATCGTCACCACGCCGCGGCAGCGGGTCTCGAAGTGGGACACGATGTCCTCGACCTTGATCATCTTGCCGGTCTCCCGCACACCCGAGATCACGGTGATGCTGCGCTGCACCAGATCGCCGTACCCGTGCGCGGAGAGCCAGTCGAGCGTGGTGCTCGCGCTGCTCGCGCCGTCCACCGAGGGGGTGGAGATGACGATCAACTGGTCGGCGAGGTCGAGCACTCCGCGCATCGCGGAGTAGAGCAGGCCGGTCCCCGAGTCGGTGAGGATGATCGGGTACTGCTTGCCGAGGACGTCGAGGACGCGGCGGTAGTCGTCGTCGTTGAAGGTCGTCGAGACGGCCGGGTCCACGTCGTTCGCCAGGATCTCCAGCCCGGAGGCCGTCTGGGAGGTGAACCGGCGGATGTCCATGTAGCTGTTGAGATAGGGGATCGCGGTGACCAGGTCGCGGATCGTCGCGCCGGTCTCCCGGCGAACGCGGCGGCCGAGCGTGCCGGCGTCCGGGTTGGCGTCGATCGCGATGACCTTGTCCTGGCGCTCGATCGCGAGGGTCGAGCCGAGGGCCGTGGTGGTCGTCGTCTTCCCGACGCCGCCCTTGAGGCTGATGACCGCGATCTTGTAGCACGACAGCACCGGCGTACGGATGAGGTTGAGCTTGCGCTGCCGCTCGGCCTCTTCCTTCTTGCCGCCGAGCTTGAAGCGGGAAGCCCGGGCCGGGTTCTGCGGGCGGGGCTTGCGCTTGCTGTTGACCAGCCGGTCGGAGGACAGCTCGACCGCTGCCGTGTAACCGAGCGGCGAGCCGCCCTGGTTCTGGCGGCGCGGGTCTACGGGCT
>NZ_JBOHCV010000586.1:0-5381 GCF_050698815.1 Streptomyces sp. | reverse complement strand
GCCCCGGGGGGCGGGCACCACGGCTGGCGCAAGCAACCGCGCTGAGTGCGCCGTTACTTCTTGACGTACAGCTGGGTCGGGTCGATGCCGCTGAGGACGTCGTTCAGGACGGCCCCGCCCACCTTGGACCCGTGCAGCTGGATCTGCTTGTAGAACATGAGCGGGACGTCGGGCAGGTCCTCCTTGAGGATCTTGTCCCCGAGCTTGCCCCACTCCGCGGCGGCCTTCTCCGCGTCAGTGATCTTGGAGACGCGGTCCATCTCCTTGTTCATCTTCGGGTCGTCGTAGTGCGAGTAGTTCGCCGCACCGTCCTGCACCTGACGGCCGTCCAGCGTCGGCGGGATCACCGTGGACGCGCTGGGCCAGTCCGCTCCCCAGGAGGAGTGGTACATGTCGTAGTTGTTCTTGACCTTGCCGATCTGGTCGTAGTAGGTGTCCGTCACGACGTCCTTCAGCTGGACATCGAAGCCGGCCTTCTCCAGGTTGTCCTTCGCCGCGATGGAGAAGTCCGACCACTCCGGCGAGTTCTGGTACGCGAAGGTGATCTTCTTGCCGGTCTTGCCGGCGTCCTTCAGTACCTGCTTGGCCTTCTTCACGTCACCCTGCGGCTTCTTGGTCTTGCCATAGGGGTCGGCGCCGGTGTGACCCGCGACCGTCGGGCTGAGGTAGCTGCCGCCCAGCTCACCGCCGCCGGAGCCACCGAACGCCTGCACCAGCGACTGGGCCGGCAGCGCGTAGGCGATGGCCTCACGGACCTTCTTGTCCTTGAGCCGGTCCATGTTGAAGGAGATCTTGCCGACGTAGGGCTGGTAGCCGGCCAGCGAGCGCTTCTTCACCGAGGCGTCCGAGCGCACGGACTGCATGCTGGAGGCGTCGACCTGGTTGGTGTAGCTGACCGCGGTCTTGTTCTCCGCGCTGTCGGAGACCAGCCGCTTGGTGGAGGCCTCGTAGGACACGCCGAACTGGATCTTGTGCGTGTCCGGGTACGCGTGCCGCACCGAGTCCGTCTTCGGGTCCCACTCGTCGTTGCGTACGAGCTTCATGCTCTTGCCGGACTTGAAGGACTCGATCTTGTACGGGCCGGAGCTGACCGGCTTCTTGTCGTACTTCTCCTTCGTGTCGCCCTTCTCCTGGACGGCGGAGTAGCCGGCCATGCCCAGCGCGTAGGGCAGGTCGGGCTGCGGGTTCTTGAAGTGGAAGACGATCGTCTTGTCGTCCGGGGTCTCCAGGACCTTGTCCGGGAGGTGCTTGCCCTTGTACGGGCCGTCCTTGAGCATCTTGCGGTAGCCGACGCCGCTCTCGCCGGCCAGCCACTGCTGGATGAAGGTCGGGCCTTCGGATACGAACGGCGCGAACTGCCGCTCGAAGGTGTGCCGGATGTCCTTGGACGTGATCGGGGAGCCGTCCTCCCACTTGACGCCGTCCTTGAGCTCGTACGTCCAGGTCCGGTCGCCGTCCGAGGACTTGCCGCTGTCCTTGGCGAGGTCGCCGACCACGGTGTACTTGCCGGCGTTGTCCCGCTTGTAGGTGGTCAGCCGGCGGTGGATGAGGGTGGAGAAGGAGCCCTCGTCGCTGACGTACATCTGCGCGGGGTCGAGGTGCGCGTAGCTGTCCCGCTGGTAGACGGTGAGCTCGCCGCCCTTCTGGGCGCCCTTCACCTCCTCGGCGGGGCCGGCCGAGGCCTGCTCGTCGCCGAACTCGAACTGCACCTGCTGCTTCTTGGCGTCTTCCTTGCTGACATCGCCCTCGCCGCCGCCGCCACCGCCGCTGCTGCACCCGGTGAGGAGGAGCGCGCCCGCGGCGAGCCCCACGACGGAGACGCGCGCCGTGCGCATTCTGAATCTGCTCATAGTGGTGGAAGCACCTACCTGTCGGTTGTGTGTTGCTGCCTGACTGATGCGGTGCTGGGGTGGCAGCACCCCCCGCTGCTCGGTCATCAACGTCCCGATTTCGGGTCGAAGGCGTCCCTGACCGAGTCCCCGAGCAGGTTGAACGCGACGATGAAGATCACCATCGCGCCGCCGGGGAAGAACATGTAGGTGATGTCGCTCTGGTAGACCTCCGCGCCTTTGGCGAACATCCGACCCCAGTCCGGAACCGAACCCGGCATGCCGACACCGAGGAAGGAGAGCCCTGCGACGGCCGTGACGAAGTTGGGCAGCATGTAGGTCGACTGCACCAGAATCGGAGTCACGACGTTCGGCAGCAGCTCCTTGCGGACGATCCGCCAGGGCGGGGTCCCGGCGACCTTCGCCGCCTCGACGAACTCCCGCTCGCGCAGGGTGAGTACGACACCGCGCAGCAGCCGGGCCAGTGTCATCCAGCCCAGCAGCCACATCACGAAGATCAGTACGCAGGCCCGTAGCCAGGTGGGCATCTCGTCCCGAGGATCGACGAACAGGGCCATGACGACCGGTGTGAAGGCGACGAAGAAGAGCTGGTTGGGGAAGGACATCATCAGGTCGGTGAGCCGGCCGACGAAGTAGTCCGTCTTGCCGCCCAGGTAGCCGCCCGCGACACCGATCACGATGGCGGTGAGCACCGAGAGGATCGTGATGATCACGGCCAGCGAGAGCGAGGTACGTATCCCGTACACCAGCTGCGTGAAAACGTCGCGGCCCAGCCCCGGCTCCAGTCCGAACCAGAACTCGCTGTCCATGCCGCCGTTGGGCTTCACGGGGTAGGCGTTGTCGTTCAGCAGGCCCGGCTGTATCTGCCCGTAACGGGTGTAGGGGTCCTTGCCGTACAGCCAGGAGATCACCGGCGCCAGCGCCGCGATCGCGAACACCGCAAGGACAACACACGCGGAGATGACGCCTGTGCGGTCGCGCTTGAAGCGCATCCACATCAGCTGGCCGGGTGACCGGCCCGCGAGCTGGTCGTTCTTGCCGTTCTGGCCGACCGGCCCGGAGGTCAGGCCGGGCTCGTCGGGACCTGGGGTGTCGGCCCCCGCGATCGCAGCCTGGGATGGACTTGTCATCGTGTTTGCGCCCCCGCGCTCTGTCATCTATGCGGATAGATCCCTGAGTTGGCAGCGCGTGCCATGGGTTGAGGGAACTTTGCAAGTGAATAACCTCTCAGTCAAGAGGTACCGGGGGCGGGGTGTGGACCCGCAGCGCATCTTGAGCGAAGGTTTTGCAGATTGAGGTCCCAGCGTGCTTGACCTCCCGTGAGCCGGTCGGGCATATCGCCATAAGTAGTCAACAAACGCGTTAACACAGCCGCAACCCAGTCGTGGCAGTACCGATATACGAACCCCGCGCCCTGAAGTCCGTACGGCCGTGCGCGTGCGGTCGCCATGTGACGCGTCAGTAGGCTTGCCCTCGGACGCCGCGCGAGGAAGACCGCGCGGCGCACGAGTATCCGCACCCACCCGGGGGCCCGGCGATGAGCAACGACCGCACGCTGGCACGCGGCGGACGCGTCTCCGGCGCGCTGCTGCTGGCCGCGCTCGCCGTGCTCGACCTCGGCTGGATCATCCGCGACTTCACCAAGGCCGCCGAGGTCACCGACGTGTGGTGGATGTGGTCGAGCCTGCTCTTCCGCGCCCAGGACGGCGTGTGGGCCAGCTCGTTCGTGGAGCCCACCCTGCTGGTGCTCTACACCGTCTGCGCCGTCACCGCCCTGCACTCCTCCTCCGCCGCCGGCATCCTCGCCTCGGCCGGCGCGCTCACGATCCTGCTCCGCGTCCCCACCCTGTGGAACCTCAACGCCAACTGGATACGCGGCGGCGTCTCCGAAGGGCTCCGGAGCAAGGTCCTCTTCAGCGTGATCGCCATGCTCGTGTTCGCAGTCGCGCTGGTCGTCATCGCGGCCGCGGCCCGCCGCCCGGTCCCGGTACGGGCCACGGACGGTGCCGACACCGGCACCGGGCCCGGCGACGGGCCCCCCGCCCGTCCCGCCCCCGGCGGACGCGTCGCGGCCTTCCTGCTCTCGGCCGCGGTGGCCGTCGTACTCGTGGCCTGGGAGGTCCAGGCGTGGCGGGACCAGGGCTGGGAGCTGTATTCGCGCCATTTCACCGGCGACCGGGGTCTGGTCACGCTGCTGGCGGTGCCGGACACCTGGTACGGGCTGACGCTGGCCCTGCTGTCCCTGGCCGCCGCCGTCGCGGCCCTCACCCGCGCCGGCCACGCCCGCCCGCTGGGCATGATCCTGGCCGCCCCGCTGCTGGGGTCCGGCGGCTTCGCCCTGTCGTTCGCGGTCAAGGCGCAGCTGCTGTCGGACTTCGCCGAACTCGAACTCCGCGACCAACTCCGGCTCGCCACGGCCGTCTTCGAGATCCTCGCGGCCCTCGCCCTGCTGCTCGCCCTGGCCCACCGCGACGACCGTTCCGCCGAGCCCGGACCCACCGGCGCGGCAGCGCCGTCGTCGTCCGCTACCGCGGCGTGATCCGGTCCATCTCCTCCCTCTCCTCCCTCTCCTCCGCGAAGTGACACGCGGACGGGTGGTGCGCGGGCCCCTCCGCCTGTCCGAGGCCCGCCGGGACCGACAGCGCCGGTTCCTCCGCCGCGCACCGGTCCGCCACCTTCCAGCAGCGGGTGCGGAAGTGGCAGCCCGAGGGCGGGTCCGCCGGTGAGGGCACCTCGCCCCGCAGCACGATGCGCGTGCGGCCCGCCTCGGCAGCCGGGTCCGGCACGGGCACCGCGGACAGCAGGGCCTGGGTGTAGGGGTGGGTGGGGTGCTCGTAGATCTCGCTCTCGGTGCCGATCTCGACGATCTTGCCGAGGTACATGACCGCGACCCGGTCGGCGATGTGCCGCACGACGGACAGGTCGTGGGCGATGACGACGTAGGAGAGGTCGAACTCGTCCTGCAGCCGCTCCATCAGGTTGACCACCTGCGCCTGCACGGATACGTCCAGGGCCGAGACCGGCTCGTCCGCGACGATGATCTCGGGGCGCAGGGCGAGGCCGCGGGCGATGCCGATGCGCTGCCGCTGGCCGCCGCTGAACTGGTGCGGGTAGCGGTTGACGTACTCGGGGTTCAGCCCGACCACGTCCAGCAGCTCCCGCACCCTGCGGCCCCGGTCGCCCCGCGGTGCCACCTCGGGGTGGATGTCGAAGGGTTCGCCGATGATGTCGCCGACTGTCATCCGGGGGTTGAGGGAGGTGTAGGGGTCCTGGAAGACGATCTGCGCCTTCCGCCGGAACGCGAGGAGCTGGCCCGGCGGCCGCGCCGTGATGTCGTCGCCGTCGAACACGATGCGGCCGCGGGTCGGCTCGATGGCGCGCAGCACGAGGCGGCCGGTGGTCGTCTTGCCGCAGCCGCTCTCACCCACGAGGCCGAGGGTCTCGCCGGGGTCGATCGTGAAGCTGACGCCGTCGACGGCGCACCGCGCCTCGGCCACGTTGCACCGGGGATGGAAGCGGCAGCCGGTGGGC